>DKNS01000005.1 GCA_002469765.1 Flavobacteriales bacterium UBA7382
GGCATTCGCAAGCGCACGGCGTTTGAGCCCAAGAGCATTGCGATTCTGGAGGGACACGGCGAGCTGGAGGACCTTGCCATGGCGGATTTGGTGTCCACCTTGGAAAAGGACCACCTTGTGGCCCGAGTTGAGCTGGACGGCAGGCTCAATGTGCTGTCCGAGAAATTGGAAGGGATGAAGCACAGGAGCAATCGCTACGATTTGCTTGTGGTGGCCAAACCTGACTCCATGTTCTCGAACAAAGACAAGGTCATCCTCGACCAATTCTTGATGAATGGTGGCCGAATATTGTGGATGGTGGACCCCGTCTTGACTGACCTTGACAGTCTTCGAGCGGCCAACGAGACGTTCGGGGTGGAGAATGACATCGGCCTGTTTGAGCAGTTGTTCGATTATGGGGTACGCTTGAACCGCAACCTCGTCATTGACCCCCAATGTGCGCCCATCATGTTGGACGCCGGCCCCAACGGCAACCAGCGTCAAATGAAGCTGTTCAACTGGTATTTTGCGCCGTTGGCCATGCCTTTCGGTTCAGGCCACCCCATCACCAACAACCTGGATCCCATTCATTTCGACTTTGTGTCGTCGCTTGATTTGGTGGACACCCAGCCAGAGGTGATCTCGACGGTGCTCCTCTCGTCAAGTGCCAAGGCGAAGGCCTACCGCACCCCAGTGAGAGTGTCGAGCAGCATTGTGGATTTGGACCCTGCGTACTTTGCGGATGGCAACACTGCCAACGCCCCTTTTGCCGTTTTGTTGGAAGGCATGTTTCGATCCCACTTCACGCAAACGTTGCCAGAAGTGTTGAGGAATTCGGACGATTTCGCGTTCAGGTCCTCCAGTGCCTCCACGGCCATGGTGGTCGTGGCAGACGGTGACGTGGCTCGGAACAAATTCAGGGCGGACGGTCGGATTCTTCCGTTGGGGTACGACCGCAATGCAGGCCGTGTGGTCTACGACAACAAAGAATTTCTGCTGAACACCGTGAATTATTTGCTTGAAGAGGATGCGCTCATCAGCGTTCGCTCTCGGACCATTGAACTGCGCTCAATGGATGGCGCAGAGGTGGTTTCCCGTCGACAAGCTTGGCAATTCGTGGCGGTGGGCATGCCTTTGTTGCTGGTGTTCCTAAGCGGGGGAGTCTTGCTTGCGCTGCGCAGACGCATTTACAGCGTCTCTTTGAATTAAAAAACATGCACTCAAACCTTCGCATTCTTTATGTCTTGATGCTCATCACTGCGGTGACCGGAGGGGTGTGGCTATATACCCAGCCTGCGGGACAACTTGCGTCCATCGAAGGAACAGATTTTGCTGTGACTGACACTTCTTTGGTGGACAAGATTTTCATTGCGGACATGGACGGAAAGTCTGTCACCTTGGCACGACCAGACAAGGGAAAATTGTGGGGTTTGAACGGACGATTCAAGGCGCGCGAAGACGCTGTGACCTTGCTCTTGAAGACCTTCAAACGTGCGGCGATTCAAGGCCCAGTGGCTGAGGCGGCAGAACCCAATGTGGTGCGTCTGATTTCTGCCCGAGGCAAGAAGGTTGAGATATACCAAGGGGGCGAAACCCCTGTCAAAACTTGGTATGTGGGCACCGCCACACCGAGCCACACCGGTACCTACATGGTGCTCGAAACCCCTCAAGGACGTGGGGACAAACCGTACGTGGTGCACATGGAGGGTTTCACGGGTTACCTCAGTACGAGGTTTTTCACGTCGGAACGGGATTGGCGGTTCACGGGATTGTTCAACCATCCCAAGCGCAGTTTGGCAGGGATTGAGGTGCGCCATCTTGACCAAGATGGTGAATCTTACCTCTTGACCTCTGAAGATGATGGTGCGCTTGAATTGAGAGGCCTGGAAGGCAAACCTTTCGCCTACCGGGATACGTTAGGCTTGCGACAGCATTTTCTTAGGTTTAAAAGGGTGCACCTGGAAACCTACGATTCGCGTTTGAGCAATGCTGTGGAAGACAGTCTGCGGTCGGCGTCTGGCGCGTTTGAGCTGACAACTTGGAACAAGCTGGGTGACCGCTCATCCGTCACGGTCCACTGGAAACGAGAGAAAGATGCTGCCTCGGGCTTGGGAGGGCTGGACTTGGAGCAATTGTATGGCGTCACATCTGAAGGTGAGGTGGTGCTGCTTCAGCGCTTCGTGTTCGATCCATTGATCAGAGGCTTGTCAGAACTCACCATTCCTCAGATTGCACCAGTTGCATCAGCTGGCTTGCCCATGCCGACCAACTGAACTTTTCTTTCACCGCACGAAAGGCAAGTGCTTGGTCTGCGGGTTGCACGTGCCAAGGGGTGGAAAGGGCTTCAGCCAAAGCGAGCGGTTGACC
Organism: Flavobacteriales bacterium UBA7382; assembly: GCA_002469765.1. Lineage (GTDB taxonomy): Bacteria > Bacteroidota > Bacteroidia > Flavobacteriales_D > Sanyastnellaceae > UBA11663. The sequence goes on from DKNS01000005.1 coordinate 2,347, forward strand.
AGAGGGCACCAACCTGCCTGTCAAATTGGGTACGATGGTTGTGCCCAAGTCACCGACGTCTGAGGCCACAACCCGTTTTTCGTGGTGCAATGCCAACGCAGTGACCCCACTTTGCGAGGCGTCGAGGTAGGGCAACACCACATCGTCGCACGCTTGCATGAACACAGAAACGAGGTTGTCGGGGATGAAATCAAGGTGAAGTTGGACCCGGTTGTGAAGCCCATGTCTGTCGATTTGAGCTTGGTAGGCGGACCAGTCTTCG
>DKNS01000035.1:0-5220 GCA_002469765.1 Flavobacteriales bacterium UBA7382
CCGCACCCAAACCCACCTGACATTCTTGGGCGTAAGATCCCTTGGCATCCAACTCCTTCGCCTTCATGTAGCTTTCTTTCGCCTTGGTCAAGGCGTCTGGGAACGCCGCAAACAAAGTGCTGTCCTTGCTGATGTTCAGATAAATCTCCCCCCGGTACCGCCACGTCTTGTTCTTGACATTGGCCTTGGGGTTTTCAATCGCCTGCTCAATGTAGCTGGCTGCTGTGGCATAGTCGCCCTCTTTGTTGGCGTTGTAGGCAGAGACCACTTCCTTTTGGGCCAAACCTTGGAGAGACATGGCCGCCAATGCCATCAGGGTTGCGAAGTTCCGCATGTTTTTGGGTTTCAATTCGTCACAAAAATACATCGACACATCATCGTTGTTCAAAGGCCGTGCCAAAATCACGATTCAGTGTTGGGCTGATCGCCGGCCTCCCCCTCGGGTGCCTCTCCATCTGTGAGCTCATCCTCGGATTTGGGGACTTTGCACACCGCGGCAATGGAGTCTTTGCCTCGAAGGCTGATCAGGCGAACACCTTGGGTGGCGCGTCCCATCACACGCAACTCGTCAACCGCCAGACGAATGGCAATGCCCGACTTGTTGATGATCATCAAGTCGTTCTCGTCTGTGACGTTCAAGATGGAAATCAGCGACCCTGTCTTCTCGGTTACCTGCAGGGTTTTTACCCCCTTGCCTCCGCGGTTCGTGACACGGTAATCGTCCACTGCGGATCGTTTTCCATAACCACTTTCTGACACCACCAAGATGTCGCTCGATGCATCTTGTATGCACACCATACCGATGACCTCGTCTAAATCGTCCGCGAGGGCCACACCCCTCACCCCCATGGCAGTGCGTCCGACCGCCCGGGCTTTGGATTCGTGGAATCGGATGGCCTTGCCAGAGCGCAAGCCCAGCAAAATCTCGCTGTCGCCGTTTGTCAAGCGCGCCGACAACAGCTCGTCGCCTTCCCGAATGGTCACCGCGTTGATGCCGTTGGTCCGTGGACGGCTGTATGCCTCCAACGAAGTTTTCTTGATGAGTCCCTTCTTGGTGGCCAGAATGACGTAATTCTCATTGACGTAATCGGTGTCCTTCAAGTCCTGGACTGGGATGTACGCCAAGACTTTGTCGTCTTGCTCCAAGTTGATGAGGTTCACAATCGCCCTTCCTTTTGATTGTTTGCTGCCTTCTGGCACCTCAAAGATTCGCATCCAGAAGCAGCGACCCTTCGCCGTGAAGATGAGCAGCCAATTGTGGTTGGTCGCGGTGAAGATGCTCTCCAAGAAATCTTCTTCTCGGGTGGTGCTGCCTTTTGAGCCGACTCCCCCCCTGCCCTGAGCACGATACTCCGCAAGGCGGGTGCGCTTGATGTATCCCGCATGGCTTATGGTGATCACCACCTGCTCATCTGGAATCATGTCCTCAATGCTGAGATCGGCGCTGCTGTATTCAATGGTGGACCGACGTTCGTCTCCGAAGCGTTCCTTCACGTCCAACAGCTCTGTTTTGACAATCTCCATCCGACGTTCAACGCGGTCCAGAATGTCCTTCAAGTCCGCGATAACCGCCATCAACTCGTCGTACTCGGCACGGAGCTTGTCGCGCTCCAGGCCGGTCAACTTTTGGAGCCGCATGTCCAAAATGGCACGGGCTTGAACTTCGCTGAGCTCAAACTTCTCCATCAGGCCGTTCCGAGCTTCCTCAGGCGTTTTGCTGGCCCGAATCAACGCAATGACCGCGTCGATGTTGTCGAGGGCGATAATCAGACCCTGCAAAATATGGGCCCGCTCCTCGGCCTTGCCAAGGTCATACTGGGTCCTGCGAACCACGACCTCATGCCTGTGCTCGACGTAGTGGACCATCATTTGCCTCAAGTTGAGCAGTTCAGGTCGCCCCTTGACCAGGGCAATGTTGTTGACCGAGAACGACGTCTGAAGTTGCGTGTACTTGTACAACTTGTTCAGCACCACATTCGGAATGGCGTCGCGCTTCAATTCGTAGACGATGCGCATCCCGTTGCGGTCCGACTCGTCTCGGATCTCTGATATCCCCTCTATTCTCTTGTCGTTGACCAAATCTGCGGTCTTCCTTACCATGTCTGCCTTGTTCACCTGGTAAGGAATCTCCTCCACGATGATCATTTCACGGCCTGTCTTGGTCTCCTCAAAACGCGCACGTCCTCGCATCACCACACGGCCTCGGCCGGTTTGGAAGGCGTCGCGCACACCTTCGATGCCATGAATCACCCCTCCTGTTGGGAAATCCGGTGCCTTCACATGCTCCATAAGGTCTTCCACCGTGCAATCGGGGTTGTCCACCAAGTGCACCATGCCATCCACCACTTCACTCAGATTGTGAGGAGGCATGTTGGTCGCCATTCCCACAGCAATTCCTGCCGCCCCATTGACGAGGAGGTTGGGAATTTTAGCTGGCAACACCGTAGGCTCCTTCAGACTCTCGTCGAAATTGGGACGGAAGTCCACCGTTTCTTTGTCCAAGTCTGCCAGCATCTCCTCAGCCACTTTTCGAAGGCGTGCCTCCGTGTAGCGCATGGCTGCCGGGTTGTCCCCGTCGATGGAGCCAAAGTTTCCCTGGCCGTCCACCATGGGGTAACGCAAAGACCAATGCTGGGCCATGCGAACCATGGTGTCGTACACCGAGCTGTCTCCGTGCGGGTGGTACTTTCCGAGCACTTCTCCCACAATTCTTGCTGACTTCTTGTAAGGGCGGTTGGACAACACACCCAGGTCGAGCATGCCGTATAGCACCCTTCTGTGCACCGGCTTGAGGCCGTCCCGCACGTCGGGAAGCGCCCGACTCACAATGACCGACATCGAATAATCGATGTAAGCCGACTTCATCTCATCTGAGATGTTGATTTGAATGATCTTTTCTCCTTCAGCCATGGGTTCCAATTCGTGCCTCAGCGCAGGGCCAAACACCCTTGTTTTTCAACCTGACCAAACCTCTGGACAGACTTCCTCAAAAATACCTTCTTCCCGCGCCCTGCGCAGGAATCGGACGTCTCCAATTACTCACAAATGCCCCAGCGGAGATGTGAATAACCTGCCGACATACCGAAGCAATCACCGAGGGTGAATCCTAGCTTTGACGTTGAACTTTCATTGAACATTGATGGACGCAAAATTTTCAGCACGGGTGCGAGAGGTGATTTCGCTGAGTCGTGAAGAGGCCCTTCGCCTGGGCCACAACTACATTGGGGTGGAACACTTGCTGCTGGGCATCATTAAGGAAGGCGAAGGCACAGCCGTGCGCATCTTGGAGGGTTTGAATTGCGATTTGCAAAAACTCCGCAAACTTGTGGAGGGGTCTGTTCGTCCCAGCGGCGCTAAAGCGGGAGGCGCTGGCAACATACCCTTGGTCAAACAGGCTGAGAAGATTTTGAAGATCACTTATTTGGAAGCCAAAATTTTCAAGAGCCCCGTCATTGGAACAGAACACCTGCTGCTCAGCATTTTGAAAGACGAGGACAACGTGGCAACCAAAAGCATTCAGGCATTCAACATTGATTACGACGTGGCAAAAGAAGAGTTTGAAAGCTTGCTGTCTGAAGGAGGAGCTCCCTCTGCATCCAGGGCAGAACATCCTTTGGCCGAAAGTGGCGACCCCACGGACGACGGCCCTGGAAACTACAGTGCCGGCGGCGACAGCGAAGGCAATGGCGGCCGAAAGGGAGACCCCAAGTCCAAGACCCCGGTTTTGGACAACTTTGGACGCGACCTCACCCGGATGGCGGAAGAGGGACGTCTAGACCCTATTGTCGGCAGGGCCAAAGAAATAGAACGGGTAAGCCAAATCTTGAGCCGTCGCAAAAAGAACAATCCCATCCTGATGGGGGAACCTGGTGTAGGAAAGTCTGCAATTGCCGAGGGTCTGGCTTTGCGCATCATCGAGAAAAAAGTCAGCCGCGTGCTGTTCAACAAGCGCATTGTCACTCTTGACGTGGCCTCACTCGTCGCTGGAACGAAATACCGGGGACAATTCGAGGAACGCATGAAGGCGGTGATGAACGAGCTCGAGAAGTCTCCGGATGTCATTTTATTCATCGACGAAATCCACACCATTGTGGGTGCCGGGGGCGCCAGCGGATCGCTGGACGCGTCCAACATGTTCAAGCCCGCCCTGGCGCGAGGGGAGATTCAGTGCATTGGCGCCACCACCCTCGACGAATACCGCCAGCACATTGAGAAGGATGGCGCTTTGGAACGTCGCTTCCAAAAGGTCATGGTGGAGCCCACGACAATTGAGGAAACCAAGCAGATTCTTCACAACATCAAGGACAAGTACGAGGAGCACCACAGCGTCAAGTACACCGAAGAGGCCATCGATGCGTGTGTGGCGCTTACGAGCAGGTACATCACGGATCGACATCTGCCCGACAAGGCGATCGATGCTTTGGATGAAGTGGGGAGCCGCGTGCACCTGACCAACATTCACGTGCCAGAAGAAATCGTCAAGATTGAAGGAGAGATTGAGGAAGTCAAAAATGACAAGAGCCAGGTTGTCCGCTCCCAGCGTTACGAAGAGGCCGCGAGGTTGCGCGACAAGGAGCGCGTGCTCAACGATCAGCTTGAAAAGGCCAAGCGTGCATGGGAGGAGGAGTCCAAGAACCAGCGGGTGACCGTAACCGAGGCCCACGTCGGAGATGTGGTCGCGATGATGACTGGCATTCCCGTGCAGCGCATCGCAGAAAAAGAAAGCGGCAAGCTCGCGCGCATGGACACTCAACTCGAAGGCAAGGTGATTGGCCAGGACGACGCAATCCAAAAGGTGGTCAAGGCCATCAAGCGCAACCGGGCGGGTTTGAAGGATCCCAACAAGCCCATTGGCTCTTTCATTTTCCTGGGGCCCACCGGGGTGGGCAAGACCCAATTGGCCAAGGTGTTGTCCAGATTCATGTTTGACAGCGAAGAAGCGCTTATCCGCATCGACATGTCAGAGTACATGGAGAAGTTTGCCGTGACACGATTGATTGGAGCGCCTCCGGGATACGTGGGATACGAAGAAGGTGGGCAACTCACGGAAAAGGTGCGCCGTCGCCCCTATTGCATTGTTTTGCTCGACGAGGTTGAGAAAGCGCACCCCGACGTGTTCAACCTTTTGCTCCAAGCGTTGGACGACGGACAGTTGACCGACTCACTGGGACGGAAGGTGGACTTCCGAAACACGGTCATCATCATGACGTCCAACATCGG
>DKNS01000035.1:5534-5741 GCA_002469765.1 Flavobacteriales bacterium UBA7382
TCCAACATCGGGGCCAGACAATTGGCAGAGTTTGGCACTGGCGTGGGCTTCGGGACTGCCGCCAAACAAGCCAACGTCACATCCGACCGAGATTCCGTCATTCAAACGGCGCTGAAACGCGCTTTTGCTCCTGAGTTCCTCAACCGGATTGACGATGTGGTGCTGTTCAACAGCCTGAAACGTGAGCACATCCACAGCATCATCAAC
>DKNS01000120.1 GCA_002469765.1 Flavobacteriales bacterium UBA7382
ATGATTCCCCGAAGCGATTTCTTGGTGAGCAATTCATTGATGAATCCCGCCTCTTGAGGCACATGCTCGTTGAACATCACACGTCCGCATGTGGTCTCTACCATGGACGCCTCACCGTGGATGTCCACGTAGCGCATGGTGATGCTTGCGTGCAAATCGAGACGGCCCTCCTGGTGTGCGATGCGCACCTCCTCAGGAGAGTAACACACCATGCCTTCTCCCTTCACAACGTGCTCCTTGGAACTGCTGCGCTCTTTGGTGATGTAATACAAGCCCAACACCATGTCCTGGGAAGGGACGGCAATTGGCGCACCATTCGCGGGGTTCAGGATGTTGTGCGACCCAAGCATCAACAGCTGGGCCTCCAAAATGGCCGCGGAACCGAGGGGCAGGTGAACCGCCATTTGGTCCCCGTCAAAGTCGGCGTTGAAAGCCGTGCAAGCCAAAGGGTGCAACTGAAGGGCCTTGCCTTCAATCAACTTGGGCTGGAAGGCCTGAATGCCGAGACGGTGAAGGGTTGGTGCACGGTTGAGGAGGACAGGGTGTCCCTTCATCACGTTTTCCAAAATGTCCCAAACCACAGGCTCCTTGGCGTCCACGATCTTCTTGGCGCTCTTCACGGTCTTCACAACGCCGCGCTCAATCATCTTGCGGATGATGAACGGCTTGTACAATTCAGCCGCCATGTTCTTGGGCATGCCACATTCGTGGAGCTTCAAATCAGGCCCCACGACGATGACCGAACGCGCGGAGTAGTCCACACGCTTTCCCAACAGGTTCTGACGGAAACGACCCTGCTTGCCCTTCAAGCTGTCGCTGAGGGACTTCAAAGGGCGGTTGCTCTCGGTCTTCACCGCGCTGGACTTGCGACTGTTGTCGAACAAACTGTCCACGGCTTCCTGCAGCATGCGCTTCTCGTTGCGCAAAATCACTTCAGGAGCCTTGATCTCCACCAACCGCTTCAAGCGGTTGTTGCGGATGATCACGCGGCGGTACAAATCATTCAAATCCGAAGTCGCAAAACGGCCGCCGTCGAGCGGCACCAAGGGGCGCAACTCTGGCGGAATCACTGGAACAACCTTCACCACCATCCACTCCGGAGAGTTTTCTATGCGGCTGTTGGCGTCGCGCAACGATTCCACAACCTGCAAGCGCTTGAGCTTTTCGCTCTTGCGTTGTTGGGATGTCTCCGTGTTCGCTTCGTGACGAAGTGAAAAGCTCAATTCGTCCAAATCCAAATTGGCGAGCAAGTCGTGCACAGCATCGGCACCCATCTTCGCCACAAACTTGTTGGGATCCTTGTCGTCGAGGTATTGGTTTTCCTTCGGCAACACATCCACGATGTCGAGGTACTCGTCCTCAGTGAGCAAAGTGTACGCGTCCTTCTTGTCTCCCTCAGGCACCTCTGCGATGCCCTGGTTGATGACCACGTAACGCTCGTAGTAGATGATTTGGTCCAGCTTCTTAGAAGGAATGCCGAGCAAATAACCAATCTTGTTGGGCAAGCTCTTGAAATACCAAATGTGCACCACGGGCACCACCAAATTGATGTGGCCCATGCGCTCACGGCGCACCTTCTTTTCAGTGACTTCCACACCGCAACGGTCGCACACAATGCCTTTGTAGCGAATGCGTTTGTACTTGCCACAGTGGCATTCGTAATCCTTGACAGGACCGAAAATTCGCTCACAGAACAAGCCATCACGTTCAGGCTTGTAGGTGCGGTAGTTGATCGTCTCAGGCTTCAGCACCTCTCCGTGGGAAGCTTCCAGAATGCGTTCTGGAGAAGCCAAGGAGATGGTAATGGTGTTGAAGTCGCTGCTCAACTGCTGGGGGTTGTTTTGTTGGAACATGGTTGAGGGATCAATCGAGTGAAACAGTCAAACCGAGGCCGCGCAATTCGTGCATCAACACGTTGAACGACTCAGGGATGCCAGGCGTCGGCATCACATCGCCCTTCACGATGGACTCGTAAGCCCGTGCACGTCCTTGGACATCGTCGGACTTGACTGTGAGAATTTCTTGAAGGATGTTGGCCGCACCGAAGGCTTCCAAAGCCCACACCTCCATCTCACCGAAGCGCTGGCCACCAAATTGGGCCTTACCTCCGAGAGGCTGCTGGGTGATCAACGAGTATGGACCGATGCTCCGTGCGTGCATCTTGTCATCCACCATGTGGCTAAGCTTGATCATGTAGATCACACCCACAGTGGCTGGTTGGTCGAAGCGCTCGCCCGTGCCACCGTCGTAGAGGTGGGTCACCCCGAACTCCGGAACTCCGGCTTCTTCAGTCAGCGCGCAGATTTCGCTAATGGGAGCACCGTCGAAAATGGGGGTTGCAAATTTGCGCCCCAACTTCTCACCGGCCCAGCCCAACACCGTTTCGTAGATCTGACCGAGGTTCATCCGCGAAGGGACACCCAACGGGTTCAACACGATGTCAACAGGGGTACCGTCTTCCAAGAATGGCATGTCCTCTGAGCGCACAATGCGGGCCACAATGCCCTTGTTGCCGTGGCGTCCGGCCATCTTGTCACCCACCTTCAGCTTGCGCTTCTTGGCCACGTAGACCTTGGCAAGTTTGACAATGCCAGCCGGCAATTCGTCACCCACAGTAACTTGGAACTTCTTCCGCTTGTACACGCCCAAGAGGTCGTTGTACTTGAGGTTGTAGTTGTGGATCAGGCGAGCCGCCAACGCACTGTTGTTCGCGTCGCGAATCCAACCGTCGCCGTTGATGATCAAGAAGTCGAGGCTCGAGAGCACCTTCTGGGTGAATTTGACCCCTTTCTTGACCTGCTCTTCCTTGTAATAGTTGAAGACACCTTGGCTGACCTTGCCACCCACAATCTTCATCAACTTCTCCACGAGCAACTTCTTCAGCGCCGCTGCTTCCTTGTCAAAGTCCTTGTCAATCGATTCCAAGATGGCCTTGTCGCTCGCCTTGGACTTGCGGTCCTTCACAGCACGACTAAAGAGCTTCTTGTCGATCACCACACCCTGGCCTGAAGGAGGCATTTTCAAGGAAGCATCCTTGACGTCACCCGCCTTGTCTCCAAAGATGGCGCGCAAGAGCTTTTCTTCTGGGCTGGGGTCGGATTCCCCTTTTGGGGTGATTTTTCCGATGAGGATGTCCCCTTCAGTCACTTCTGCGCCGATGCGAATCAACCCATGTTCGTCGAGGTCCTTGGTGGCTTCCTCGCTGACGTTGGGAATGTCATTGGTGAGCTCCTCCACACCGCGCTTGGTGTCGCGAACCTCCAATACGTACTCGTCGACGTGCAATGACGTGAAAACATCTTCACGGACGACACGCTCGGAGATCACAATCGCATCCTCAAAGTTGTAGCCCTGCCAAGGCATGAAGGCCACCTTCATATTTTGGCCAAGGGCAAGCTCTCCTTTTTGGGTGGAGTATCCTTCGACCAAAATTTGACCGTCGGTCACCTTTTCGCCTTTCGCCACCATCGGCTTAAGGTTCATGCAGGTTCCTTGGTTGGTCCGGGCGAATTTGGTGAGATTGTATACACGCAAGTCCGACTCAAACGAGACGAGCAAGTCGTTGTCGTCCATGTCGTGACGCACGCGGATTTCGTTTGCGTCCACATACTCAACCACACCGTTGCGCTCCGAACGCAACAGAACACGTGAGTCGCGCGCCACTGGTGCCTCGACACCGGTGCCCACGATGGGTGAGTTGGGCCGCATCAAAGGCACAGCCTGACGCATCATGTTCGAGCCCATCAAAGCACGGTTCGCGTCGTCGTGCTCCAAGAAAGGAATCAACGAAGCCGCAATGGACGCAATCTGATTTGGGGCCACGTCCATGTACTGAAGCTCTTCTGGCTTCACAATTGGAAAGTCACCCTCCAAACGAGCCTTCACGGCTTCGTTCTCAAACGCCCCGTCACTTTTGATCGGTGCGTTGGCCTGGGCAATCAAAGCACTGTCCTCTTCTTCGGCGGACAGGTATACGATGCCTTCCTCGTTGGTGGCAGCCTTTCCAGACTCCACCTTTCGGTAAGGGGTTTCAATGAAACCCAAACGGTTCACCTTGGCGTACACGCACAGGCTGGAGATCAACCCAATGTTGGGGCCTTCAGGCGTCTCAATCGTGCAAAGACGACCGTAGTGAGTGTAGTGCACGTCACGGACCTCAAATCCCGCGCGTTCGCGGCTCAAACCGCCTGGACCCAACGCGGAAATGCGACGTTTGTGCGTCACCTCGCTCAGTGGGTTGGTTTGGTCCATGAACTGAGACAGCTGGTTCGTTCCGAAAAAGCTGTTGATCACGGAGCTCAACGTCTTGGCATTGATCAAGTCAGTTGGCGTGAAAACCTCATTGTCACGAACGTTCATGCGCTCGCGGATGGTCCGAGCCATCCGGGCCAGACCCACACCAAACTGAGAATACAACTGCTCACCCACTGTCCGGATGCGACGGTTGCTGAGGTGGTCGATGTCGTCCACATCGGTGTTGCTGTTCACCAGGTCCAACAAGGTCTTGATGATGCGAATGATGTCGTCCTTCGTCAAGGTGCGTGCCTCTTCGCCTTCAATGCCCAACTTGCGGTTGATGCGGAAACGTCCCACTTCACCCAGATCGTAGCGCTGCTCGGAGAAGAACAACTTGTCAATCACCCCACGGGCGGTTTCCAAATCTGGTGGTTCGGCATTCCGAAGCTGACGGTAGATATATTCCACCGCTTCCTTTTCAGAGTTGGAACTGTCTTTGTGGAGCGTGTTGTAGATGATGGCGAAGTCGCCCTGGTTCACTCCCTCTTTGTGGAGGATGATGGTCTTTGACCCCGAATCCAAAATCTGCTCAATGTGCTCCTTCTCGAGGATGGTCTCACGCTCGAGGATGACCTCGGTGCGCTCAATGGACACCACTTCACCGGTGTCCTCCTCCACAAAGTCTTCCACCCAAGTCTTCAACACGCGAGCCGCCAATGGCCGGCCGAGCACGCGTTTCAAACCGGTTTTGGTCACCTTCACCTCGTCGGCCAAGTTGAAAATGCCCAAGATGTCACGGTCTGTCTCGTATCCGATGCTGCGAAGCAAGGTGGTCACAGGCAACTTCTTCTTCCGGTCGATGTACGCGTACATCACACCGTTGATGTCCGTGGCGAATTCAATCCAAGACCCTTTGAATGGAATGATTCGAGCTGAGTGCAGCTTGGTGCCATTGGCGTGGCGGCTTTGGCCAAAGAACACACCCGGCGAGCGGTGAAGCTGGTTCACGATGACACGCTCAGCGCCATTCACCACAAAAGAACCTTGCGGGGTCATGTACGGAATGGTTCCGAGGTACACATCCTGCACGATTGTCTCGAAGTCCTCGTGTTCAGGATCTGTGCAGTACAACTTCAACTTGGCCTTCAGCGGGACACTGTAGGTCAAACCCCGCTCCAAACATTCTTGAATGCTGTAGCGGGGGGGGTCGATGAAGTAGTCAAGGAACTCGAGCACGAATTGATTGCGGGTGTCGGTGATGGGGAAATTCTCACTGAACACCTTGAACAGTCCCTCCGTCATCCGGTTTTCCGGATTCGTTTCCAATTGGAAAAATTCCTGAAAGGAACGGAGCTGAATGTCCAAGAAATCAGGGTGCTCGAGGGGAAGAGCCACGCTGCCAAAATTGGTGCGCAAGGGGTTGGAGTTGGGGTTGGCCAGGGTCATGGTCGTTTGGTCTTATGAAAGGTCAAACAGAGTGTGAAGGTTAAAAGTTGAAAGTCGCATGAAACGAAACTTCCAAAAAGCAGACAAGGGCGGAGACCTTCTCCCCGCCCGTGCCTTTAAAACTCGGGGTTGTGCTTACTTAAGCTCAACCTCAGCGCCTGCTTCCTCGAGTTGGGTCTTCAAGGCTTCCGCCTCGTCCTTTGGAATGCCCTCCTTGATTGGAGAAGGTGCGCCGTCAACGATTTCCTTGGCTTCCTTCAAACCAAGTCCTGTGAGCTCTTTCACGAGCTTCACCACCGCGAGCTTGGAGCCGCCAGCGGCCTTCAAGATCACGTCAAACTC
>DKNS01000016.1 GCA_002469765.1 Flavobacteriales bacterium UBA7382
AGCATGGTGTTTGACGTGAACCACGTTCGTGCAAATCCATCCAACCAATACTGGGACGTGTGTCCCTCGGTGAGGTCTTGGCCCCAGAGCGCGTGTCCCAGGCAAAACATGAGGAGGGCTGAGAAACGATGTTTCATGTCAAAAAGTCAATTTCAATTCCACCATGGTCTCCGAACCTGCGAGTGCATTGAGTGAAAAATTGGGATCTCTGAAGGCATACCATTGGTGCCGCAGGTAGAGGTTGACGCCATCACTCAAGGACACATCCAAACCTGCTCCAATTCTACTCTGGGTTTGGTTGCGTGAGTAGGTCATGACCTCACGGCTGCCTCCACTGAGCCAATTCGTCAATGGATTGGCGACACTCGGAGCGTCCAAATCCCCTGCAAAGGTCTCCCCGTTGCCCACCACGCGTTCAAACCCAAGGTGAAGCAACCCCACACAACGTGGGTTGAATTCCAAGCCCAGGTCCAACTGGGTGCTCTGCTGGCGGAGCAACGAGGCCATTGGCTGACCAAATCCTTCCAGCCAATCGCGTTGGACGGTGTTCATGCGATGGAGCCACGTGGCCACCCAGTCACGGCCTTTCCAAGTTCCCTTTCTCTTGATTTGAACCTCCAACGTGTTGAATCGCTTTTTGAATGAAGTTGCTTCGGACGACAAGGAATCAGAAAGTTGCACCACTTCGAAGGTCCTGCGATACACGCTGTTCAGTGCATTGTAGGGGCCCCAGGATTGGGAGAACAAATTCAACCTGGACAACGTCTCGCCATTGACCAGGTGGAAGTAAGAAACCCCGCCTGACGTCGGCGTCAACTCAGAAGCCAAGCCCACACCAGCATTGATTTGCCACTCTTTGATCGCGCCTTGGAGGTGCAACTCCAAACCCTGCCTGTTGTTCACAGGCGTTCCAAGTTGAACCATGGGCGATTCAAAGGGCGCTCGAACCGTAGTCCCAATCCCTGCCACATTTGGGAACACCTCAAGCACAGAGGAATTCAAGAAATTTCCTGTGACGTTCACAAACTCTGGGGCAATCCTGTACATCCGGAGGGACAAAGGCACCTTGGCTCTGGGCGTGGGACGAATGTCAAGGAACAAGGCTTCACCCTGCTGCCATTCCGTGTCCAAACTTTCTCTGTACCGCCCCCATCCACCTTCAAGCAACACCACGTGTTCGCGCCATGCCATCTTCGTTTCGAGGGTATGGAGGTGGTAGGTCCTGGCATCACCATTCATTGTGTCCAAGACGGCTCTTGACGTCAACGTGTTGTAAGCCACATTCAACTTGTCCCCAATCGGCTTGGACACGCGCCAGCTTGACGCAAAGTTGGGCAGCCACTCCACCATGGATCGGTTAAAATTGCTCTTCCCAAGAACGCCTTTGACCAGGAGCTTCCCAGGCAAATCCTTCATTCCCAAAAAGATGCCTTGAAACGCACGGCTGCCGTAGCGCAACCCCATGTCCACAAGGCCTTCCTCGACGTAATTGCTGTAACGCGACCAGGGCCTTCGTTCAACGGACGTTTGTGGCCTTCGATCGAACAAGCTCAGCCTGTTGAACGATTGGTTGCCCCACACCGTCAACCGACTCTGTCTGTACCACGTAACACCACCAGTTCTCAAGGTCAGCTTGCCCCAATTTTTCCGGATTTTCATCGAGGTATTCAACCCCAAATCCAAGGTCAGCGCTGAAGGATCCACCTCAGGTCCTTTGAACAACGAATTGCCCATGAAATCCACACCAAACTGCACTCCTTCTTCAGTCGTGATCCTAAGCCGGGTTAGAAACATGGGCTCCCGATAAAGGTCGCCCACCAGAACCGCTGTGGTCTTGCCTGAATTGCCAGGGAACACCTCACTTTGGTTTCTCACGTAACCCAACATGCGACAGAAACCTGATGCAGACACCCCTTGCACAGGCTGCCGAATAGAAGAGGGAGCACTGCTTGTCCAATCGGGTGCACCCACCCCTTGAGCCAACAAAGACACAGGCAAAAACAAGAGGCACGCCACCATGAAGGCCCATAAACCAGAACCCTTTGAAGGGAGACCATTGAATGGCGTATGATAAATCACACCCGAACTTATGGCATATCGTGAACCCACTGAGAAATTGTCCGTCAAGAATTCGTCAATTTCGAGATGTGTGCAAGGTGGAGTCTCGAACGCAGCGAAAGCCGACATGACTGGTGCCCGTGTCTTCCGCAACGGGCATGCGCGCGGTCACCCTGTAGCTGGAGCAGTATCCCGGATGACACAGGAACGATCCACCCCGCATGACTTTCTTCGGAACATGAGCCTCCATAGGGTCAAACGAGGCCTTTGGCCCAATCGGATTCTCGACGGTGTGCCCCTGCCCCAGCAAGTAAGTGTTGGGGTCGTACCAGTCGCTGCACAATTCCCAAACATTGCCCCCCAGGTCGTGCAAGCCGAGGTCGTTGGCCTGGTACGACATGACCGGAGCCGTCATGACGTGGCCGTCCAACTCGGTGTTCGAAACTGGGAACTGTCCCTCCCAGATGTTGCATTTCACATCGCCCAACTCTGGCATCTCGTTGCCCCAAGGAAACGTGACTTGTTCTCCACGAGACGTTGCGGCATACTCCCATTCTGCTTCAGTGGGCAAGCGTGCGCCTCTCCACGCGGCATAGGCCACGGCATCCTCGAACGCAATGTGAACCACGGGATGATCCAAGACATCTTCGTACGTCGAGCCAGGGCCCTGAGGGCTCTTCCAGCTCGCCGACTCTGTCCAATTCCACCACTGCCCAGGGTCCCGCAGACTGAAAATGGCTTCGGGAGAAGAGAACGTCATGGAGCCAGGGTTGTAGATCCCCTCTGGAGTGTCAACCGGACGCTCAGCCACGGTGACATAGCCCGAGCTTGCCACAAATTCTGCGTATTGGGCATTGGTCACCTCATGGCGGTCCATGTGAAAGCCATCCACCCTGACACGATGCCTTGGCTGTTCACGAGGCAGCGCATTGCGATCCCCTTCATCCGCCCCCATGAGGAACTCCCCTCCTTCCACCCAGACCATCGACGCATGCCCCTTGACAGGACTTGCTTTCGGATGCTCCTGCGCCTGATTCTCAGCAGGCGGCTGACATCCCCAAAAAAAGACCAGCCCCAAAGCTCCCGGACAAAGTAGCTTCATCAATGCGTGGATTCAAAAGAGTGAAAGGGGGCGTTTTTCCACGTAATCCCCTCCTGCCATCGAGGGGCTTTCACTTGCTTCAAGTAAGCCAGCAAATCAGCCTCCATGTCCCGGGCACGCTCGGGGAATTCCGATGCGAGGTTTGTCTTCTCTCCCAGGTCCTCGTCCAAGTCAAACAGTTGAATCTCCCCATTGTCGTGGAATTTCAACAGCTTATGATGGCCTGAAATCCATGCCGAATGGGCACGGTTGAGGGCAATCCTATTTTCGTAAGGCACGTGGAACGCCATGCCTGCATTCGGCCGTTTGACCTCGATGTTTTTAGCTCCTTTCAGGATGTGGGCGAAACTTCCTCCATCCAAGCTGTCTGCCATTTCACCCCCACCTCCGGCCAGATCAGAGAAAGTGGGCAGGAGGTCTGCGCCCCACACATGGGCCGAGGTGGCGACGTTCGCCGGAATGCCAGGCCCCGACACAATCATCGGCACCCTCAGCCCACCATCCATGGCGTCCCATTTCCCTCTGCTCAGGGGCTGATTGAGGCTCTTGTCGTATTTCTTGGCTCCTGGAATGTTGGGGGTCCCACCGTTGTCCGACATGTAAACCACGTAGGTGTTGTCGTTCAACCCCAATTCATCCACTTTGGCAAGGAGCTCACCAAGGCTTGCATCCAAATCCATCGTCATGCCTGCCATTCCCAAGTGACGGTGGCGCTCCCCAAGTTCTGTGGTTTGCATGTGCGCAAGAGATGCTGGGGTGGATTCAATGTTCGTGTGCACTGCGTAGTGAGAGAGTTGCAAGAAAAAAGGCCGCTTCATGACGTGGCAAGAATCCATGAATCTCACCGCCCGATTTGCAAGCTCAAACACGTGCTTGGGATCGGCAACCTCCCTGGTATCCCATTGGCTCCTGTCGTTGACAAACCCACCATCCACATTCTTGGTCGAGCCATCGCTGACGTCAAAACCCAACTCCTCGGGGGTGCCCCCCATGCCCCACTTCCCAAAATGTGCAGCCAGGTAAGTCGAATCCAGGTCATGAAGCACCCTGGGCAGACTGGGCCACTCGCCGTGGGGAATGTGAGATGTGTTCATCCCCACACGAATCAATTGGATGCGCGCTGGAGACTTTCCAAACTGAATGCTGTAGCGTGAAGGAGCGCAAACTGGCGCCGACGCCCTCGCGTTGGAAAACCGCATTCCCTTCCTTGCGAGCGAGTCCAGCCATGGCGTTTGGTGAAAGTCACTCGCCGATTCTGGCACCCCAGGCACCATTTCAACCGACGTGCCGTTCCATGCCTGGTCATCCACAAGCACGAAGATGAAGTTGGGCGAAGCCCTCTGGACAACTCGCCCTTCTGACGCACACGACACGAAGAAAACCATCCACAACACCAACACTTGCATTCTC
>DKNS01000136.1:0-8084 GCA_002469765.1 Flavobacteriales bacterium UBA7382
TGGTCCAGGGTTTGTACTTCGCTGGACAAATCAACGGCACCACGGGTTACGAAGAGGCCGCTTGCCAAGGCATCATGGCAGGAATCAACGCGGCACGTTCCACGTGGAACCTCCAACCCGTCACCTTCAGCCGAAGCCAAGCGTACATCGGGGTCCTTATTGATGATTTGGTGACCAAGGGCACGGAAGAACCCTACCGCATGTTCACCTCGCGGGCTGAATACCGCATCCTCTTGCGCCAAGACAACGCTGACGACCGCCTTACCCCTTTGGCCTATGAGCTCGGGTTGGCCTCAGACGAGCGGATGCGCACCCTCGACGCCAAACAATCCAACGTCAAAGGCCTTCGCAAGGCGTTGCAAAAATTGAGTGTCACCCCACAAGAAGCCTCACCCTTGCTGGCAAACGCCAAATCCAGCCCACTCAAACACGCTGTTCGAGCTCAAGAGATTCTGGCACGCCCCCATGTCAAGCTTGACAACATGGTCCAATACATCCCGACTGTCGCGGCGTTGTGCGACAACATGGCTCCCGAAGTGAAAGAACAGGTTGAGCTTCAAATCAAGTACGAAGGCTACATTGCTAAGGAACAGGACATGGCAGAGCGGCTTGGACAATTGGATCATCTTCAAATTCCGCCTGACTTGGACTTCCAGCTTTTGACAAGCCTCAGTTACGAGGGCCGTCAAAAGCTTTCTGCTCGCAAGCCCAACAC
Organism: Flavobacteriales bacterium UBA7382; assembly: GCA_002469765.1. Lineage (GTDB taxonomy): Bacteria > Bacteroidota > Bacteroidia > Flavobacteriales_D > Sanyastnellaceae > UBA11663. The sequence goes on from DKNS01000136.1 coordinate 716, forward strand.
CCTTGGTGAAGCGTCACGCATCTCAGGCGTGAGCCCCTCCGACCTCAGTGTTTTGATGGTCTATCTAGGTCGCTGAATCCGTACCTTTGGGCGCCATGAACATCCCAAACATCCTTGCCGACCTCGGCATCCAAGACCAGAACCACGGCGTCATGATTGGCGCCAACGCTTTCGGTTCTGGCGCGTCCATCGACAGCCACTCTCCTGTCAACGGCAAGCGCATTGCATCTCTTTCCACAGCGTCCAACGATGACTACGAGCGTGTGATGGCTGCAGCCACAGACGCCTTTGTGGAGTGGCGCAAATGGACCGCGCCCCAGCGTGGTGAGGTCGTTCGTCAATACGGAGACGCCCTTCGGGCAAAGAAAGACAGCCTGGGGGCGCTGGTGTCTTACGAAATGGGCAAGAGCTACCAAGAAGGTCTCGGCGAGGTTCAAGAAATGATCGACATCTGCGACTTCGCGGTGGGCCAGAGCCGTCAACTTTATGGCCTCACCATGCACTCTGAGCGCCCAAATCACCGCATGTACGAGCAGTACCACCCCCTTGGTGTGGTCGGCATCATTAGCGCCTTCAACTTCCCTGTCGCCGTCTGGTGCTGGAACACGGCGTTGGCTTGGATCTCTGGAGACGTGTGTGTTTGGAAGCCCTCTGAGAAAGCTCCCCTTTGTTCGTTGGCGTGCCAGAACATCTGGAACGATGTGGCCGCGAAGAACAACCTCCCCGCTGGATTAAGCTGCGTTGTGAACGGCGACTACAAGGCAGGGGAGTGGATGACCTCAGACAAACGCGTTCCCCTCGTCTCAGCCACGGGTTCCATCCGCATGGGCAAGATTGTCGCCCAAGCTGTGGCCGCCCGTCTCGGCCGTTCCTTGCTCGAGTTGGGTGGCAACAACGCCATCATCATCACGCCTGAAGCGGACCTCAAAACAGTCATCCCCGCCACCGTCTTTGGTGCCGTCGGCACTTGTGGCCAGCGCTGCACCTCCACCCGTCGTTTGATCATCCACAGCAGCATCTACGACAAGGTGAAGGATCAGCTGGTCCAAGCCTACAAGCAAATCCGCATTGGGGATCCTTTGGATGAAAAGAACCACGTAGGTCCCCTCATCGACACCGACGCGGTGCGGCACTACCTGAATGCCCTGGACGCTGTCGTCGAGCAGGGTGGGGCCGTGCTTGTGCCTGGCGGACAGCTTGATGGTCCTGGCTACGAAAGCGGGTGCTACGTCAAGCCCGCAATTGCTGAAGTCAACAACGACCTTGACATCGTCCAGCACGAAACGTTTGCGCCCATTCTGTACCTGATGAAGTACGACACACTGGATGACGCCATTGCCATGCAGAACGGCGTGGTGCAAGGCTTGTCTTCCGCCATCATGACCAACAACGTCCGTGAGGCTGAGGCTTTTTTGTCTGCCGCTGGCTCAGACTGCGGGATTGCAAACGTGAACATCGGCACCTCAGGTGCTGAAATTGGCGGCGCCTTTGGCGGAGAAAAAGAAACCGGCGGTGGTCGTGAATCGGGCTCTGACGCTTGGAAAGCGTACATGCGGCGCCAAACAAACACGATCAACTACGGCGCCGATTTGCCACTTGCCCAAGGCATCAAGTTCGACCTCTGATGTACTTTGGCTCCATGAACATGGACCAATCCATTCTGAAAAGGGCTGCCTTAGGCGGCCCTTTTTGGTGTACCGTCCTTTGCCTCCATCTTGGGGTCCTCGGATGTGGCTCTGTCAGTCGACCCGATTGCACCTTGTATGTCGCCACGTTTGCCACAGAGCCTCCAACCACCGTGTTGGCCGCCAAATCAACCAACGGCTGGACGGTGCACAACGGGCAAGAGAAAATCCTACTAACACAAACCCGGGCTGGCCTGTATCGTGTGCCTGTCTTCAACGGTAGTTGGTCTGGATCCTGGATCGAGGAATCCTGGGAGGGGGTGTGGACGGACTCGCTTCGTGCCAACAATTACCACATCCCTGTTCGTTTGGATCCGCTGACCGATGCCAGACCAGCTTCAGGACCCCGAGACACCACTTATTGGGATACGTCTGAGGGGCTGTTGGTCTTGGAGCGGCATCAGGATTCTGCTTGGGCCACGATCAGCACACCCACAGGAGATTACCGCCACCTTGCTGGAACAATTATAGACAATCAACTGATTTTGAACACGTTTGATGGTGCACACCTGTTTCGGTTCTGCGCAACACTCCGCAGCGATTCCCTGGTCAACGGGGGCTTCCTTTCAGGAACACACTACCAAACCAAATTTGACGGGGTCAAGCGACCTGTGCAGGCGCACACGTGGGAAAGTGGGCGCCAAACCGTGGTGGTCGACGAGCTGCTTTTCTTAGGCACCAACACCACCGGACAAGCAGAAGTGTGGAACAAAAACCGACTTCTGAGCAATGGAAAAAGGGGGCTCGTCGTGGACATCATGGGCACCTGGTGTCCCAACTGCATGGATGAATCGCGCTTGATGGTTTCCTTGGTTGATTCGTTCCCCGATGTTCAGTTCCTCACTCTGGGATACGAACGCGCCACAGATTCAACCGCATTGACGCGCCTGTCCAAATTCAAAAACGAAATGGAAATGACTTGGCCCGTGCTTTTGGGTGGCCGCGCAAGCAAAGTTGCTGCGGCCCAATCCATCCCATCCCTCGACAGCATCCACAGCTTTCCCACCACAGTGTTCTGGCCGTTGGAAGGCGAGCCTGTGGTTCACAAAGGGTTCAACGGACCAGCAACAGGGGAGGGTTACGCCCAGGAGGTGTCATTCTTCCGGACGCAATTGGCCCGACTCAGCGGTCGCTCGAAAAGTCGTTGACTTGATCAACCACAATCCGCGCGTCGCGGTTGGCCAACTCCCAAGCGGTGTGAAACACCAGTTCACCAATCTCTGCCATTTTGGGATACATGATCTTGTGGGCGTCGTCTCCGGGTTTGTGGTAGTCCTCGTGCACTCCTGTGAAGTAGAAAATCACTGGAATGTTGTTCTTGGCGAAGTTGTAATGGTCGCTGCGGTAATAAAACCGGTTCGGGTCGTCAGGCGCGTTGTAGGTGTAGTCGAGAACCAGATTGGTGAACGTCTTGTTCGCGTCCTCGCTGATCGCGTGCAGTTCTGAACTCAACTTGTCGCTTCCAATAAGGTACACGTATCGAGGATCTTCTGGATGTTCTGCGTCGGTGCGTCCGATCATGTCAATGTTCAAGTTGGCCACTGTGTTTTCCAAGGGGAACACAGGATGATCTGCGTAATACTCGCTGCCCAACAACCCTTTTTCTTCACCCACCACATTCATGAACAACACGCTGCGACGCGGCCTTATGCCATGCACATCTTCCAGCATTTTGAATTGTCTGGCGAGTTCCATCACCGTCACTGTGCCAGAACCGTCGTCGTCCGCGCCATTGTGGATTTCCCCGTCGATGACACCCACGTGGTCGTAGTGTGAAGTAATGACCACCACCTCCTCCTTCAATTCTTGATCGGATCCCTCCAAGAACGCCAGCACATTTTCAGCCTCGTACTCTCGGGTGGTTTGAAGAATGTCCAGATTCGCGTTTCGCTTGAAGCCCAAGGCTTTTGTGGGTTTTCCTGAAGCCAACTTCGCTGCATGATTTTGGGTTGACTTCAGCTTCGTTTCTGCCAACCACAAATTCAAGGTGCTTTGTGTGATGAACAATGTCGGAAGGTCCGTGCCTTCACCCTCTTTCTCGCGGTTGAGGGAGGTGGATTTTCGAAGCATCCACTTTTTCATGCGGCTCTTGCGGGTCTCATACGCCTCATCAGGCATGGCCACAATGATCCCTTGTGCCCCCAAAGAATCGGCCACCATCCGCTTCATGTTAAGGGGTTGTTCAGCCATGCCTTCCGGCTCACCATCCAACATAACAACCATCCCTTCACCCTTAAATTTCTTGTAGTCGTTCCAGTTCTCTTGGACGACACCATATCCAACGAACGTAAGCTTGGCTTCTGAAACATGAGGATGTTCCAACCCGGGGTACACCAAAAAATCTTCAACCAACGACAAAGTGTCTTCTCCAACGCGCAAGGTTCCTCCGGAAATTTGGTTATTCACCAGAGGCACATTTTGAAAGAATGAGCCGTTGTTGCAGGGTTCAAATCCCTTGGATTCGTAGTAGGCCTCGAGGTAGGCTGCCGCCTTCTTTTGCCCGCGTTCACCAGTCTCACGGCCTTCAAAACCGTCGCTGGCCAAAATGTTAAGCTGAATGCTGAGCTCCCGCTCGTCCAGCTGGATTTGAGACACATCGAATGATTGTGCCCACGTTCCAGTAACCGCGGCAAACAACACCGACATGGCACACGCAATTTTACCCACTCGCCGTTCATGACGCCCACCTTCGAACTCAGAATCAAAAAAGGCATCCACCATTTCCAGAGCCACATCTTCCGATACGAATCGCGCTGGAATACACAGGATGTTGGCGTTGTTGTGTTGTCTGCCTAATGCGGCCACTTCAGAAGTCCAAGCCAGCGCCGCACGCACCTCGGCGTGTTTGTTCGCCGTCATCGCCACCCCGTTGGCGGATCCACATATCAAGATGCCAAGTTCCGCATGTCCTGAAGCCACATCGTCGGCCACGGCATGAGCGTGGTCGGGATAATCCACACTCTCTAAACCGTCGGTGCCTCGGTTCACAAGGGTGTGTCCTTTGGTTTCCAAGTGATTTAAAATCAGCGACTTTAATTCTGGACCAGCGTGGTCACATCCGATGCTTATTACCATGCCACCAAAATACCCACAATCGACGTGGATGAACCTGTTGGAATCGGCCAAGAACTTTTTTTGGAATGACACCCCTTTCCGACTAAGCCGAGCACACTGCTTTCTTTCCAAACCAAATAGACCTCCTTTTTACACGCGTTTCACACCCAATACTGAGGGTTCTTCACAACACTCATGCTGCACATTTCATCCACATTCCCACATTGCACAACCTGTGGACAGGAATGGTTGTCTTCTGTCAATCAACGTGGTAATTTCAACATCCAAGCCTTAGGCATGTGCACGGTTGGTGCACAACTCAATTTGTCAAGGCATTGAACGTTCGGTTTTCCCACTTGTGCACAAGCCTACTACCATCACTCTCTATTCTTTTAAAAAATTAATATTCATTGTAAGCTGTGGACAACCGTGTTTGGTGTGGTCTCAGGCCAGTTTACCAGAATGTGTTTGGACGCAATTTGAGCATGCCAATGGAACGCCGGCCAGTGCAGGTTGCATGGTCGCTGGAGTTCCGGTGGGGGTGTGGAAGAGTTACAGCGAATTGGGTGAGTTGATCAGCGAAGGTGCACGTGAAAACAACCTTCCTGAGGGATCCTGGTGGTTTTACGATCAAGGCCAAGTTCGGGAGGAGGTGCACTACAGTCGAGGTTTAAAACACGGCATCCAGGTTCTTCATCACGATGGGGTGCTGACGGATTCTGTGGTTTGGGTTCAAGGCCAAAAAGAAGGAGATGCCAAATCATTCAGGCCCGATGGCACATTGAAATTGACCACACCCTATCAACGGAACATCAGAGAAGGCAAGGCCATTCAATTCAACAACCAAGAAGAACCCTGTGGATTCAGGTGGTACAAAATCGACAGATTGGTGGCCAGTGAGGTGTTCAATCGACGCGATGAGAATGGTTTGAAGACTGGCCTTTGGAAAGTGTTTCACACCAGCGGAAGGGTCTTGGAGTCTGGGTCTTACATGCGCAACGTTCGCCATGGGCTGTTTCAATTCTTCGACGCAAGAGGAACCCTGGTGCGCGTGGAGCGCTATCACATGGGTGAACTGGTGGTGGAAGACAATGAAGAAGGGTCCCAACCCGAACTTCAAGAAGTGCATAGAAGGGATGGTTCGCTTGAAAGCACAACCATGTACACCCAAGGGGTCAAGCAAGGGGTGAGTAGGACATTCAACAACCAAGGTGAGGTGGTGGCAGGGGCCATCTTCGACCAGGATGAATTGGTGGCTGAAGGGATCACCTTGAAAGACGGCACGAAAGACGGTGTTTGGCGAGAATTTTGGCCCAACGGTCAAGTTCGCGCCGAGGGGAAGTACGGGTTCGGATTACGTGAAGGCATGTGGACGTTTTACCGCATCAATGGCGGAAAAGAGCAAGAAGGTAATTACCGCCAAGGGGTGTTTCATGGCACTTGGACATGGTGGTATTTGGATGGACAGATTCACAGGGAGGAAGATTACACCCGAGGCAAGTTGGACGGTGAGTTCCTGGAATTGGACACTGTGGGTGGCGTCTTGGTGAAAGGCACGTTTGTAGGTGGAGATCCTGAGGGACCGTGGATTCGAAATGTCCACAATCATTTGGAAGAAGGCAACTACCTCTCAGGCCAAAAAGACGGTGTTTGGCGCATGACTGACGCCTCAGATGTGGTTCGGTTTGAGGGGATGTATTCCTTTGGCCAGCCTGTTGGAAAACATAAATATTGGCACCCCAACGGAGTTGTTGAGGAAGTGGGTAAATACGAAAGCGGTGCCAAACATGGCAAGTGGCGCCTTTACGACGACCAAGGCAACTTGCTGCACGAATACATTTACAACTACGGAAAACTCCGCAAGGTGGACGGGTCCAAAGTGGACAAGCGCCGGGATGGAAAACAATGAACATGGGAACGAAGACACCAGACATGCAGTTGTTGGAAGCTTGCCCCGAGGCCATGGTTTTGGTTTCAGAAGGCACGCCTGTGGCTTGGAATTCCATGGCTTGTCGCGTGCTTGATTGGTCTTCTTCTGAGGCTGGGGTGGACCGAGTTTGGGATGTGCGAAACGGACTCTGGGTGCTTCAAGGTGATGAGGAAGGGTTGTTTGAATCTAAATATGAAAGGGTACTCCAAGGTCGGGCGGCCAAAATGCGCTGCTTGATTCGACGCAACACAGGGACCGTGTTCGAAGGAGAGTGGAAAGCTGTTCCAACAGGAGACGGCAAGGTGCTTTTGCAGATCCGAGACATTAGCGAGCGGATGATGTATGAGCAGGTTATCCGTGAAAGCGAGCAGCGGTTCAGAACACTGGCTCGACATGCCATGGAAGGCATTGCCTTTTTGGAGGGGACGGAAATTGTGGACGCCAACGAGCAGTTTGCCATCCTGTTTGGGTGGAAGGAGTTGCCCATAGGAGAAGACATTCTCAACATGGTGAACGCAAGGGATTGGCAACGTCTTGGTGCGCGCAAGTTTGCGAGGTCTCGTGTGGAGCTCCAAGGAGTCACCCAGCAAGGAGCACAGATTCACTTGGAAGCCACACGTTCGTCGGACACCACGACCAATCAAACAGTTCTGATGGTGTACGACATCACCGAGCGGAAGCGCACGGAACTGGATTTGCT
>DKNS01000136.1:8478-10217 GCA_002469765.1 Flavobacteriales bacterium UBA7382
AAGGTGAAGTACACCAACCCAGGCATTTTGGACTTGTTGGGCATGCGCATGGAGGATGAGGTGTACGACGCCGAGTTTGCTTTGCTTTTTCACGAAGACGACCAGGCGGTGCTTCGCGAAGATGTGCGGCTGGTGGAGATGGGGGAGAGGCCTCCTTACCGCGAAGCTCGCATGATGCAAGGGAGCACCGTGGTGGAGGTTGGTGTTCGAATGACACTATCGTTCCACGATCGCTCGGCGGCTGTGCAGGTGACAGTGTCTGACCTTCGAACCCGCGTGGCCTTGGTGCGCGAGCAAATGCGTGCGGCGCTTGCGGAAGAGTCCAATCAATTGCTCAAGGAAGAAATAGAACGTCACAAGCAAACCCAAACCCGCTTGGCCGATGCCGAGCAGTTCAACCGATCCATCATCGAGTCGTCGATTGACATGATTGTGGCCTTCGACCCGGACGGCATGCTGTACCAGTACAACCATGCATTTGCAGTGGAGTTTGGATTGGAAATGGGGGACGAACCCAAGACATACAACTTCCGCGAGTTCATTTCTGACACCAAAGAAGCGGAGCGTGTGCGCGACGAGGTTGTCCAGAACTTAACCTTCTCTGGAGAGACCGTCGGGCGAAGACAGAACGGTGAAACCTTCCCTGTTTACCTCACACTGGCCCTTATGAAGAATGAGGAAGACGGCACGTTTGGCGCCATGGCTGTGGGTCGGGACATCACCGAGGCGAAGATTGCCCAACAAGACTTGAAGGCCAGCGAGAAGCGGTACCGGAACATTTTGGAGGGCGCGAATGACGCGATTTTCACATTGGACGACCAAGGATACTTCACGTACGTGAACCCTTCTTTCAACTTGCTTTTGGGATATTCTGAACTCGAACTGTCGAAGCGCACTGTGCACGATGTGATGCAAGGGTTGCCCAAGCGTGGCAAAACCTGGATGAAGGCGCTGGAGGGCAAGCGGGAAGAGCGGAAGTTCGTGGCGGCCGACGGCCAGGTGCTCACCATGCTGGGCGGAGCCAGTGTTCAGAAAGACGCCAAAGGCAAACCCAAAAGTGTGCGTGGGATTTTTCTCGACATCACGGACATGCGCCTGCACGAGGCACAAGCGAAAGCACAAAGCGCCAAGCTTGAGTCGATTTTTGACTCCACGGAAAACATGATCATGTTCACCATGGATGGTGCAGACAAGGTGACCGCTTACAACAAGAACTTCAAGTCCATTTTTGAAGACGAGTTTGGGTTGGCCTTTGCAGACAACCCCTCTTTCATAGAAACCATTTCCAGGGCGGTGGATGAAAAGCCGTACCAAGGTCAACTTAGGTTGTTTTTGAAAGCCATGGAGGGCATCGCCCAAGCGTTTGAATTGCCACTCAAAACGTCAAAAGGAGAGGGGCGTTGGTACCAAGTGTTCCTGAATCCAGTGTCGCTGGGAGACGACCGCCGCGAGATCAGCTGCATTGCTTACGACATCACCGAGCGAAAAGAAATTGACCGAGCCATCCGAAGCGCGCTGAAGGAGAAGGAGGTGTTGTTGCAAGAGGTGCACCATCGAGTGAAGAACAACCTGCAGGTCATCAGCAGCATGTTGAACCTCCAGAAATCCTTTGTGCAAGACCAGCAAACGCTAGACTTGCTGGAGGAAAGCACCAACCGAATTGCAACGATGAGCTTCATTCACGAGTCGTTGTACCGAGACAAGGACTTCGCCAACATCAGTTTCTCAGAATACCTCCA
>DKNS01000136.1:10594-12224 GCA_002469765.1 Flavobacteriales bacterium UBA7382
GTCTTGGAGACGAAGTTCGACGAGGTGCTGCTGAGTTTGGACCAAGCCATTCCTTGTGGCCTTATTACCAACGAGCTCGTCTCCAACGCGTTGAAATATGCCTATCCGGAGGTGGATCGCGGGGTCATCACACTGAGGTTTCAAAACGTGGCCGAGGAGCAGGTGGAGCTCGAGGTGAGTGACGAAGGGGTGGGCCTTCCGCCAGAGATGGACTTTGCCAAAAACGATTCGTTGGGCGTGTATTTGGTCCAAGCGTTGACAGAACAAATCGATGGAGAGTTGGTGGTAACCAGCACCAAAGAAGGGCGAAAGGGGTGCAGCTTTTTGGTTAGATTTACTCCAACCAAGTGACGTTTCGTCGTGCGGTAAACCATTCACAACGAATATTCAAGACCATGGCCATCGACATTTTGGTGACGGAAGACGAGAGCATTGTGCGCAAAGACATCGAGCGCTGTTTGAACAAGTTGGGGTACAATGTGGTGGCCACAGCCGACAACGGCGACAAAGCCATTGAGCTCGCCAAGAAGCACAAACCCGACCTCGCGTTGATGGACATTATGATCAAGGGCGACATGACGGGCATCGAAGCTGCAGGAGAGATAAAGAAGCACATGGACATACCCGTGGTGTTCTTGACCGCCTACGCCGACGAAAACACATTGTCCAAGGCCAAGCACGCGGAGCCGCACGGCTACATCCTCAAGCCGTTTAAAGAGGTGGACATCCAGACCGCGGTGGAGATGGCGCTGCACAAGCACGGCAAGGAGTTGGAGCTGAAAAACGAGGCTGACTTTTTGCGCACCATGGCCGAGCACAAGGAGGACGCGGAAGTTATTTTCGTGAAGAACCGCAGCCGATTGATACGCGTAAAGCAGGAGGATTTGTTGTTCGTGGAGGCCCTGAAGGATTACGTGGTGGTCCACACCCGGGACGAGGCGTACACCATCCACAGCACCATGAAAGAGGTGGAGCGCAAATTGTCAGACCCGCGCTTTATACGCATTCATCGGAGTTACATTGTGAACCTTCACGCTATTGAGAGCATGAAGCACGGGAACATCACCGCGGAGGGCATCGAGAAAGAAATCCCGGTTGGTGGATCATACAAAGACACCTTGGCCAGCCGAATCAACCTACTTTAAGAGGGTGCTTAGGGTTTAATCCCGCCCAACCAAGGAAGTTGGCGCCGCAATTCTTGCACCCAAACGGCGTATCCTCTGTTGTTGAGGTGAAGGCGGTCCTTGATGAACAAGTCTTCTCGCAGCGCACCGTCTTCCCGGTGTTGAACGTCCCAGAAATCCACCCAATGTGCGCCGTGGTCCATGGCCACAAAGCGCAGGGACGCGTTGAGCTCGAGGTAATTCTTCTTGAGGTGGTACCTGGCGGGCGAAGCTTTAGGCGCCACAACGACAACCTCGAGCTCAGGCATCACCACAAACACCTCATCAAGCAACATGGATGCGGTGCCCACGATCTGGTTCACGGGCACGCCGTCGTGCACGTCATTGTCCCCTTCGTATATCAACAGCACATTGGGGTTCAGGGCGTAGATCAGGGTGTCACGCATCCGCCACGCGTCTTGAAAACACGACCCACCAAACCCCGCGTTGACCACATCATAGTGGCT
>DKNS01000090.1 GCA_002469765.1 Flavobacteriales bacterium UBA7382
CCTTCCAACAGGCCCGCAATTAAAAAGTTCGTGGACCGTGAACCTTTCTTCAAGCATCCTGTTCTTCTGTCGTAATCGTAAGGTGTTTTGATCCAATTACTTGGAACAAAGGGCGGCCCGCCATGAGCTCACTCCCCCAAGAAAAAATCGCCCTTCATTGGTTCCGCCGTGACTTGCGCTGGCACGACAACCGGGCCCTGCATGCGGCCCTGGATTCCGGCCATGCCGTGCTGCCATTTTTCGTGTTCGACCGTGCCATTCTGGACGACCTCAATGCGAAAGACGACTCGAGGGTGACGTTCCTCCACGACCGACTGACATCCATGGACGGACAAGCCCGAGCGCATGGCTCTGGCATGTGGGTCGAGCACGGGCATCCCCTCGACGTGTTGACCTCGTTGTGCGACCGCTTCGACGTCGCTGAGGTGCACACGAATGAGGACTACGAGCCGTACGCCTCGAAGCGTGATGCGAATGTTCGCGAGGCTCTCAAAGCCCTTGGCGTGGCCTTCCACACCCACAAGGACCATGTGGTGAAAGCCCCAGGGGAAGTGACCAAACCCGACGGCCTTCCCTACACCGTGTTCACACCTTACAGCAAAAGGTGGCACGCGAACTTGGTCGAGGCCGACCTCAAGTCGGCACCCTCAGAAAATCACCTCGACGCCCTTGTCGCTTGGGGTGGGAAGGACGTGCCCAGCCTGCAAACCATGGGATTTCAGCGAAGCGCCATTGAAGCGCCTGAAGCCCTAGTGGAATTGGATGTGCTAAAGCATTACGCAGACAAGCGGGACCTGCCAGCGACCCGCGGGACCACACGCATCAGCGTGCACCTGCGGTTTGGCACGGTGAGCATCCGAGAATTGGCAAAGCTTGGGTTCAAGCACAGCGAAAAATGGCTGACGGAACTGATTTGGCGTGATTTCTACCAAACCATCATCCACGCCTTCCCACACAGCGCCAAGGACGCCTTTAAACCCAAGTACGACCGCATCCCTTGGCGGCACGACGACGCCCACTTTGAAGCTTGGAAGTCTGGCATGACAGGGTATCCCCTGGTGGACGCCGGCATGCGTGAACTGAATGCCACGGGGTTCATGCACAACCGCGTACGGATGGTGGTGGCCTCCTTCTTTTGCAAGCACCTTCTGCTGGACTGGCGGTTGGGAGAGCGTTACTTCGCTGAGAAGTTGCTCGACTTTGAGTTGGCCAGCAACACCGGTGGATGGCAGTGGGCCTCTGGATCGGGGTGCGACGCAGCACCTTACTTTCGGGTGTTCAACCCGACCTCCCAACTCGAGAAATTCGACAAGCAACTCGCCTACGTGCACAAATGGGTTCCAGAGTTCGGCACATCGCGTTATCCCGCCCCCATCGTCGAACACAAAATGGCGCGTCAACGGGCAATCGACACCTACAAACAAGCCCTCGCGTCAGGTTGAGTTGAACCCCAGTACCTTCAAGGCATGGAAGGTGTGTTGAAAGACATCCGCGTCCTCGACTTGTCGAGCGTATTGGCTGGACCCTTGGCGGGAACCTTCCTGGCCGAATGCGGGGCCGACGTGACCAAGGTGGAAGCCCCAGGAGGCGACGTCACCCGCTCCTGGAAACTCCCTGGAGAAGCCCCTGGCTCTTCTTCATCTTACTACGAGGCGGCCAACCATGGAAAAATGGTGGTGTCCCACAACCTCAAAACTGCCGAAGGAAAGGCGTGGCTTCAAGACAGCCTGGCCAACGCCGATGTGCTACTTCAAAACATGAAATGGGTGGACCTCGACGCGATGGGGCTCTTGCCAGATCAACTGACAGATGCCTTTCCTCGCCTGGTTCACGTGAGGTTGGTCGGTTTTGAGCAGAACCCTGAGCGTCTGGCCTACGACGTTGTCGTGCAGGCGGAATCTGGATTCATGTCCATGAACGGCAACCCAGATGGGCCGGCCACCAAGATGCCCGTGGCCATGATGGACATCTTGGCCTCTCATCAAATGCGAACGGCTGTACTTGGAGGGTTGTTTCACCGCGAACGCACGGGCCTGGGAGGCTACGCAGAAGTGAGCTTGTGGGGCTCAGGGCTTACGGCTTTGGCCAACCAAGGCACACAATGGCTCATGCGTCAACAGGTTCCACAGCGGATGGGCTCGGCCCACCCCAACATCGCCCCCTACGGCGACGTGTTGTCCTGCCGAGACGGCGACCTTGTGTTGGCTGTGGGCAGCGACGTCCAATTCAGATCCCTGTGCAAGGTGTTGGAGTGCGAAAGTCTGGCGAACGACCCTCGCTTCAAGATCAATGTCCAACGGGTGAAGCACCGGGCCGCCTTGGTGACCGCCTTGAATGCGTCCTCAAGCCAGGCCTCACGCACCGACTTGCTTGCAGCCTTTGTGGATTGTCGTGTGCCTGCAGGTGCCGTACACAGCGTTCAAGAGGCCTTGGACGACGAGACTGCCCAACCCTACCTCACAGGACAGGGCGCCAACCGCAAGGTGAAAACCAGCGCCATTCGCTGGGGTCAATCGGGGATGCGCAAGGCGTAAACCTGGCCTTCCCCCACCTCCAAGTGATCTCGCCGCAGCCATGGGTTGAAGGCCTTCAACTCCCGCAGATTGGTGCCCTGGGTGATGGCAAAAGATGCCAAATCTTCAATGCCATCCGTCACGAGCACCTCGCGACCTTCCAACGGTGCGTACACGTCCTGCGCCGTGAGTTGGAACCCAAATTGGTCCGGCTTTTCCATCACTTCGCGCAACGCCACCAAACGGTACACGTAACGCGCCGTTTCCGAGTTGAGATGGAGGTCCCAGTAGTTGTTGACGTGCTGGGCCGCCAGAGACTTGGTCACACCAGACATGCCCATGTTGTAAGAGGCTGCTGCCAAGACCCAACTGCCCAACTTCTCATGGGCCTCTTTGAGGTACCCGCATGCGGCGCGGGTGGCCAATTCCACGTGGTAACGCTGGTCGACCGTCGAGGCCACTTCCAACCCGTATTCAGGTCCAGTCCGCTTCATGAATTGCCAAAAACCGGCAGCCCCCGCGGGACTCACCACCTGGCTCAAACCGCTCTCAATGACCGCGAGGTATTTGAAATCTAAGGGCACACCTTCCTCTTCCAAAATCGGCTCGATCACGGGGAACCACCGGGCCGCCCGCTTCAAGTACAACATCGTGGAGCTGTGCCGGTAAGTGTTCACAATCAACTCACGGTCCAAGGCTTCCACCACCCCGAATCGATCCAACGGAACAGGCTCCCCGAACAACGCCAAATCGTCTGGCACCGCCGGTGAAATCACTGGCGAGTGCTGCTTGGGGGCCGCCTCAAAATCCGGCACTTTGCTGGCGTTGGTGGGTGCAATCCACCATGCGCCAGAAGCAAACAAGACCAAGCCCATCCCAAGGGCATTTTGTCGGGGCATCCAAGTCCTCTTCATGACCGGTGAAGTTCTCATCCCCGGATCAATCAGAAGCCTCCCCAGATTCAGGTTGCCAACGCCTCACGCGCCGGAGTCGTGAACAAATTCAAAAAGGACTCTCGAACGACGCGAAGGCAGAAGCCGCTTGGTCGCGTTCGCTCACAAGGGGGCGTTCCACCCTCCAATCAATGCCCAAGTTCGGGTCGTTCCATGCCAAAGATTGCTCCGACTTGGGGTGGTAAGTGTCTGTGCACTGATATTGGAGGGTGGAACCATCTTCCATCGCCAAAAACCCATGGGCGAATCCCACTGGGATCCACAGCTGCCAGCGGTTCTCTGAACTCAACTCCACCGCCACGTGCTGCCCAAACGTCGGGCTTTCCTTTCTCAGATCTACAGCCACATCCAACACCCGCCCTCGGGTGACACGCACGAGTTTGCCTTGACCGTGAGGCGGGACTTGAAAGTGCATTCCGCGCAACACGCCCTCACGCGACACGCTTTCATTGCTTTGTTTAAAATGAACAGATTGCCCCACAATCTCCTGGAAAGCATGCATGTTCCACGTCTCTGTAAAGCTGCCGCGCTCGTCTTCGAACATGCGCGGCCGAACAAGCATCACGCCTTCCAATCGGGTGGTTTCAAATTGCATGGAAACTGTCATGGGGGATTCAACAAGCAACGCATGGACCCAGAAGGCCACGCCCGCCAAGGTACGGCTATCTTCGCGCGGTGTTGACATCTGAACTGCATCGTTTGAGGGCCATGGAGCCTGCCGACGTAGACCTGCTGATGATGTGGGAAAACGCCAGCGAAGACTGGTGGATGGGCGCCACGCTCTCCCCCATCAGTCGAGCTGCAATGACCACCTTCGTCGAGGGCAGTCAGGGCCTGTTTGAAGCGCGTCAAGTCAGGTTGATGGTGGAAGCCCGCCTGGTGGACTCCTGGCGGACCGTGGGTGCTGTAGACCTGTACGATTTCGACCCGCGGCAACTTCGTGCGGGGATGGCCATCCACATCGACGTCACGAAACGACGTGAAGGACATGGCCATGCGGCGCTCCAATTGATGCTGGCCTATGCGGAAACGCATCTCCACTTGCGCCAGGTTTACGCAGAAATCCCCGGCAGCCACCAAGGCTCCCTGGACTTGTTCCGCAAGGCTGGTTTTGGCCACGAATCGGTGCGCACCTCGTGGATTCGAACCTCAGACGGCACTTGGACCGACGTGCACACGTTGCAACACATCTTCAACTCGGAAACCTCATGAAGACTTGGCCCACATGGTTCGCGGCGGCCGCGGTGGTTGTGGTGTTGGTGGCAGGTGCAGGCAGTTGGAGCTGGAATCACTTCGTCAGTGGCACATGGACGTCGTCACCTTTGGTGGTCCAGCTTTCTCCTGAGATGGGCCCACAAGGGCAACTGGAAGCCCTTGAGAAAGCGTGGGAAGGCACGTCAGGCGAACGGGTGATTCGCCATGTGGTTTGGCGTGGATGGGAAGGGCGCATGAAGGCAGGCCAATTCACCTTCAAACCGGAGGAATCTGTCGAAACCTCGGCCGAGCGCCTGGTGACTGGCGACCGAG
Source organism: Flavobacteriales bacterium UBA7382 (assembly GCA_002469765.1). GTDB lineage: Bacteria > Bacteroidota > Bacteroidia > Flavobacteriales_D > Sanyastnellaceae > UBA11663. The sequence goes on from DKNS01000090.1 coordinate 4,994, forward strand.
ATGCAGTGAAGGTCGTGGTGCCCTCCGGCCGCGATGTGGGACCCCTCGCGGGCGCTGTGGCGCGCCGCTTGTTCGCAGACAGCGCCACGTTGGCCCAGTGGTTTTCACGCGACAGCATCATGTGGCGGATTTTACCCAACACTTATGAGATGTGGTGGGAGACGGATGCGGAGGGCGTGGCTTTACGATTGCTCCGCGAGCACCGAGCATGGTGGAACGAGGACCGCATCGCGGCGGCGGCGGCGCAAGGGTTGACCCCTCGGGAAGCGACAGTGCTTGCCTCCATCGTGCAATCCGAAACAGCCGTGATTGCCGAAGCTCCTGTGGTGGCGGGTCTGTATCTGAACCGACTCAAGAAGGGCATGCTGCTCCAAGCAGACCCCACGTTGATTTTCGCGTTAGGCGACCCCAGCATCCGACGTGTGCTCGACGCGCATAAAAGCGTGGAATCCCCTTACAACACCTACAAGCACAAAGGCCTTCCTCCTGGCCCCATCCGCTTCGTGGACCCGAGGTACTTGCAAAGCGTGCTGCACCCCTCCGCGCACCGCGACCTTTACATGTGCGCGAGGCCTGGAGGGGACGGCACCCACGATTTTGCGCGGACCTACCGTGAACATTTGCGCAACGCACGTGCTTACCAAAACTGGTTGAACAACCAACGCATTTTCCGTTGAGACCCGACTGCTTTCACTTTCCTCACTTCTGGATGCTGGCGCTTGCATGCGTCCTGCCCGCCGCCGTGCAGGGCCAAGCAGAGAACAGCCCACCACACAACCTGACCAACCAAATGGCCCAGGCCTTTCGCATCGACGTCCCGCCCACGGTGGATGGTCTGCTCGATGAGCAAGCATGGCAAACCCGGCCGAGTGCGACCAACTTCACCCAGAGTCGTCCAACCCCTCAGAGCGCGCCGACCCACATGACCGAGGTGTGGATCGCTTACGACGACCAAAACATCTACATCGCTGCCCAAATGCATGACCCGGCACCGGATTCCATCCTGCAACAGCTGAGTGTGCGCGACCGCGTGGAAAACTCGGATGAGTTTGGGATTTGGTTCAGCCCTTACAACGACGGCATCAACGCCGTGGGGTTCAGCACCACGCCAAGGGGGGCCCTGAACGACTTCATCATGAACGCCCAAGGGTCTGACGATGCGTGGAACGGGGTTTGGGAGGTCCAAAGCCAGATTCATCGTGGAGGTTGGTCCACCGAGATCCGAGTGCCTTGGAGCCAATTCAGAATGCCAACCCTGCCCGATGGCGTGTCACAAACGTGGGGCATGAATGTTTGGCGCTCCGTGAGGCGCAGCCGAGAAGAAACCGTGTGGAACGCCCTTGACCCGACCCAGAATGGGATGGTCAACCAAGGCGGTGTGCTTCGAGGTATCCAGGGGGTGGACACCCCGCCGCGGATCTCGTTGTTCCCGTACCTCAGTGCATACGCCCAAACGGGATTGGATGAAGCAGGCGATCGCCAGTGGGGCAACACATACAACGGTGGGTTGGACGCAAAGCTCGGTTTGGGAGACGCCTTCACACTGGACATGACCCTGGTGCCTGATTTCGGCCAGGTCGTCGCAGACAACCTTGTGCTCAACCTGAGCCCCTACGAAGTGCGGTTCGCTGAAAACCGCCCCTTCTTTTTGGAGGGCACGGACCTCTTCAACAAAGGCGGGCTTTTCTACAGCAGGCGAGTGGGCCAAGAAGGTCAGCTCATCAACGCCTCCAAATTCAGCGGCCGCACCTCTTCAAGCACTGGGCTCGGGGTGTTTCAAGCCTTCGCCCGCGACACGATCGGAGGCCACGACGCGTTGACGTCCTACAACGT
>DKNS01000114.1 GCA_002469765.1 Flavobacteriales bacterium UBA7382
CGTTTGGAGTCCCGTCACCGGAGGCACCCGCTTGAGGTACAATCGAGATTCTGTGTGGACTCGCACCATCCCGTTCGACAACCGCTATGAGGTGGTGGCGGAGTCTGAAGTGCCTCGTTTTTGGGTGCTTCCCCAGGCATGGCGAAAGGCCCAAGAGCGCTTGGCCGTCAACGGCGTGATCATGACCCAAGTGGCGTCGGACACTGTGGTGCTGGCAAACGTGACCACGGTCGAATCATTCCGCTCTGCCGGGAAGCCCTACGAGGGCCACCATCCGCTGACTGTGGATTCCGTGTCTTCAACTGTGTTGCCCGTCGAGTTGTACGCTGGAGACTGGTTGATCCCGTCGGACCAAGAGGCCAAGAGGTACCTTGTGGAAGTCTTGGATCCCTTGGCGCACGATGCGCTGCTGGTGTGGAATTTCTTCGACGCTGCGCTTCAACGAAAAGAACATTACTCAGGGTACGTATTTGAAGACACGGCGGAGGACATGCTGGATGCCGATCCGGCGATGCGCGCCCGGTTCGACGCTGCCAAGTTGGCCCATCCTGAATGGGAAGCCAACCCAGAGTTGGCGTTGCGCTGGTTGTACGAAAAAAGCCCTCACAACGAAGGGACAGTGAACCGGTACCCGATTTACAAGATGAACTGATGTCGTGGTTCAAAAGCTGGTCGGACACCTCCATTCCCTGGTTGGAACACGCGCACCGTGCGGCGCGAACGTTGCGCAGAGACGTGGCGCATGCAACGCCTCAACAAATTCGGCAGACCATTGAATTGGCCTCCCGGCTGAATCCCGGTCCCTGGGGTGGAGAGTTTCAACGCGTAGAGGATGCCCACTGGCAAGGTGCTGTCGTGACGTGGAAAGAGCGGGACGAAGGGACCCTGATTTGGATTCATGGTGGGGCGTTTGCCTTCGGCAGCCCTCAAGTCTACCGAGCTGCTGCCGTTCACTTGGCGCGGGCTTCCCGGTGCAGGGTGGTGTTGCCGTCTTACCGTCTGGCCCCTGAGCACGCTTATCCAAAGGCCCATGACGACGTGCTTCGCGCTGTCCGGCACTGGACAACTCAGGGAGGAAAGGTGGTCTTGATCGGCGACTCAGCAGGTGGCAATTTGGCTTTGGGAGCCGTGTCCCGAATGATGTCGGCTGCAGAAGAAGGGGCAGAGTCGCTCGCTGGGGTGGCACTGCTCAGCCCGTGGTGTGACTTGCGCCAAGAAGCGGATTCTGTCGTTGTCAATGCAGTGACACACAGCCCTTTCGATCACCGTGATGCGGAGGAATATGCGGCCCAATACTTGGGCGACCAAGACAGGTCTTCCACGCATGTCAGCCCCCTGCTGGGGACCTACGATGGATGGCCTGACATGTATCTGGAGTACGCAGAGGATGAATTTCTGGCCCCCGATGTGTTGGGGCTCAGCAACAAGTTGCGGCGAGACAAGGTGAGCATTACAGTGCGCACCGAGCCCCAGGCGGTACATGGTTGGCAGCTCTTGCCGGACTTCCTTCCTGAATCGAAAAGGTCCATTTCGGCGCTCGCAGCATGGTCGAGGGCCCAACTCGGATTGGACTCGGTCACTTGACGCTGTCCAGCGCCTGCACAATCAACTCCAGTCCAGCAGCCATCTCTTCGTCTGTGGCCGTCAAAGGTGGGGCCAATCTGAAGGCATGGGGGATGCTCAAAAACCAAAACATCAAGACCCCCAAGCCGCCCTGTTGGGCGGGGCGTAGACCGGCAGTCACCGCTTGTGAAACTTGATCCGCGTTGCCCATATCCACGGCCATAAAGGCCCCGAGTCGCCGGACTTGACGAACGGCATGATGCTTGGAGAGGATGTCTTGCCATGCCTGGCACCTGGTTTCGACTTGAGCAAAATCGACATGGCCTAGCGCCTCGAATGCACCGCGAACCCCTGCACAGGCCATTGGATGTCCACCAAACGTGGTGATGTGACCAAGCGACGGGGAGTGGGCCAATTGGCTCATCCTTTGGGTGCATGTTGCGATGCCGCCGACGGGCATGCCACCGCCCAACGCTTTGCCCATGCACAAGATGTCTGGAACCACGTCAAATTGACTGAACGCCCACGTGGTGCCGGTGCGTCCCATTCCACACTGAATTTCGTCGAGGATGAACAACGCACCAAGCTCCCGGCACCTGTGACTTAGAGCCTGGAGCCACACTTTGTCCGGGATGCGAATGCCTGCATCTCCTTGCACCGTCTCCACGATGACCGCTGCAGTGTCGGCATCGATGTATTCCAAGTCCGCCATGTCGTTCCACTTCAAGAAGGACACCTCAGGCAGCAACGGTCTGAAAGGGGCCTTTCTTGATTCATTGGACGACACAGACAACGCGCCGTGGGTGTTTCCGTGGTACCCACCTTCCACGCCCATCAGCTTGGTGCGACCGGTCAGCCGTTTGGCCAACTTGAGTGCTGCATCCACGGCTTCGGCACCTGAATTCACAAAGTAAACGCTGTCCAAATGCGCGGGCAGAGAGGACCGAAGATGGGCTGCGGCTTGGCGTTGAACGTCTTGGATCAACTCTCCATACACCATGGTGTGGAGGTTCAGCGACATTTGCTCTTGAAGTGAGGCAGTGATGGCTGGGTGACCGTGGCCAAAGCTGGACACACCAATGCCACTGATTCCGTCGAACAATTTCCCGCCTCCCTCGAGGTGAATCCATGGACCTTCGCCCCTTACGACTTCCAGACCAAGAGGGTTGAGGGTTGTCGTCGCCAAACCATGTTTCAAGAAAGGGTTGTCTTCGTGGTTCATGGCGCTTCAATGTCCACTTGAATTTCATCAAAGAACATCCAACGGTCGTTTCCTCGTCCAAGATGCCACTCTGGAATCGAGGAATGCGGTGCGGCTGCAATTTCAAGATACCGGGTGTGAATGGGTTTGTCCAGCCGGTAGGTCACCACTTGCACGTCGGTGTCGTCTTCTGCGGCGGTCACATCGACACGCCCCTCGAACTCGAACTCATGGCCTTCTTGTGATGCAGAAAACTCCACATGTCGCGGCGCCCAAATCCAAGGCTTGATGTCTTGCAGGGCGTGGACCTCGACACTTTGAACGTCGCAGACTCGCCCCAGGTCAATGCGGGCCACCATAGGGACGCCCCAGAACCCTTGCCATTCTCCGGTGCGGAAGTCATGTGAGCCCTCCAGGCCATCGATCAAGGCTTGGTCTCCTCCAGCGAGGTATTGGTTGTCCGGGGCGTGCTCAAGGGTCATTTTCCATGCATGGTCCACTTTCAAAATGGTGTGCTCCACGGTGCTGGAATTCACGTCATGAAGCGCGGCCTTCGCCAACACATGGGTGGTCTCTTGAATCGTCACAGGCGCCTCGTAGGTTCGCCAGGTTGCTCCCTCGTCGAGGCTGTAGCTCAACACAGCAGCCGGGTGGATGTGTTGAAGTTGGAATGTGGTGTCTTGAGCTTGGAAGGTCCGCGGCGCCTCGATGCCTGGCACGGCCAAAAAGTTGGGCGACTCCCACCGCGAAGTGGGTCTGTCTTCAGGCTTCAATCCAAATTGCAAGCTCGGTGTGCTTGTCATCGTCAAATCCAACGTCCCACCCTCTCGAAGTTGACGGGACGTGACGAATGATCGAAGGGCCCCCACCTCGGCTTTGCCATCCAGGCTTGTCCATGCTGTTTGTTCAATGTAAGTCCGGGTGCCCGCCTTTGGGGCATTGAGAGTCGTGGGAGCACCCTGGGCAGGCCGAACAAGAGCCTTGTCAAACATGGGGCTTCCGAGGACGAGTTGACCACTCCCTGGCTCCACAGGGTACATTCCTAAAGCACTCCAGACGTACCAGGCGCTCATTTGTCCGCAATCCTCATTGCCACACAACCCGGCAGGGGAGTCGTCGTACAGGTGGGTGCAGATGTCCCTGACCCGTTCGGCGCTTTGGTGAGGTGCTCCAGCGTACGACGCCAGGTAACTCACATGGTGACTGGGTTCGTTGCCGTGGGCGTATTGTCCCCTGAGCCCGGTGATGTCGGGCTGCACGCGGCCTGTGGTCTGAACTGGTGCATTGAACATGGCGTCAATCTTGGCCAAATAGGCTGAATCTCCACCAGCCAGCGTCGCTTGGCCTTGGATGTCATGCTGCGCTGCGAACAGGTAATGCCATGCGTTTGCCTCTGTGAAGTTAAAGTTCACCTCACGAGGGTCAAAGCCCTCATTCCAAGCCCCTTTTCTTTTGGGTTGAATGAACTTGCTTGCGGGATTGTACAAGTTG
>DKNS01000079.1 GCA_002469765.1 Flavobacteriales bacterium UBA7382
AGCACTTGCACGCTGTCGGGGGTGAGCAGGATGCGCGCGGCCTCGACGCCCAAGGCAGGGGAGATGCTCATCCAAATGACGCTGTCCCTCGCCACCCGCACGTTGAGGGTGAAGCTTCCACTCCGCCCCATGGCGCTGGCGGTCGACTCCATCCGGATGCCCATCGTGGTCCATTCCGGTGCCCGGTCGTCGAGTTCTTGCAGCAGCTCTTCTGCCGGCCGTGGGGGAAGCGTGGCTTGCAGCGCCTGGCCGCCGGATCGGCAACCTGTGGTGGCCATCCCCAGCGTCACAAGACATCCCAGCATGAACTTGGTCCAGGTCACGGGCGGTTCAGTTTGGGGTTGAGCACGTCGGGGTCGCCGCCGGCGTCCAAGGCGCGTTGCCAGGCCTGTTGGGCGCCGGATTCATCTTCGAGTCCCCAGCGGATGTCGCCTTCATGTTCGAGGGCGACCGCGTCTGTTCCCATGCCGTGCGCCTGGGCGTCCAGGATCCAAGCCAGGGCTTCGTCGAAGCGCCCAAGCTTGAACAAGACGTAAGCCTGGGTGTCCATGAAGTTGCCTTCGCCAGGCCGCAAGTCGTTGGCGCGTTGGCTGCACTCGAGGGCGCGCTCGAGCTTGGCGCGGCCCTCGGGCACGTTGTGCCTTCCGGCCAAGTAGTACGCGTGGTTGTTCAGAACGAAGACGTCTTCGATGGCGTTCAGGCTGCGCTCAAACGCGGCTTCGGAATCGTCGAAGGCCTTCAGGTCACGCAGCGCGGATGCAAGCGCCGAAGCCAGGGCGCCCTCCAACACAGGGTTGTCCAACACCACGGCCAAGCCCGCACGGTAGGCGTCGGCGGCAAGAGAAGAACGCTTGGACTCGCGCAAGCCCAATCCTTGGTAGTAATGAAGCAGCGGGTTGAGGGGGAACCGCTCGACAGCCAGTCCTGCGCGGTCGGCCATGTCCGACCACGCCGACAAGTCGACGAGGATGGCCAACAAGTTGGTCCACGACTCCACGGAGCTTGGGGCAAGGTCGAGCAGGTCCTCCGCCAGGCTGCGCGCCTCGTCGAGTTGGTTGTGTTGGTAGGCCCAATCGCAGGCCAATTCCACCACCCCGGGCTCGTCCCCGTGGCGGGCCATCATCACGTCCAACAGGGCGTCGTAGGCGGCTGCAAATTCCTCGTCTTCTTGCGCGAAAAGGCCGTAGCCCAGCAAGACCCGGACTTTGCGTTCCACGGCGACGTCGTCGCTGGCCATGGCTTTGCGCAGGTGGGGGAGGGCGTCAGGCACTCGTCCTTTGCGGGTGACCAGTTCGGCCAATTCGAAGTGCACAAGGCCCCAATCTGGGCGCCGGTTGAGCAGGGCATTCAACTCCTGTTCTGCGGCAGTCAAGTCTTCGGTGGCCATGAACCAACGGGCCAGCTGCAATTGCAGGACGTCGCTTTCAGGAAAGTCCCGCAAGGCACGGTCGAGGAACTGCCCCAAGGACTCGGGGTCGGCCGTTTGTTCCACGATGCGCAACGCTTCCAGCCGCACATCCTCATCACGTCCCACCTCGGTTTCGTAGTGGTCCAGGAGGTTCAGGGTGGGCAAGATGTGTCCCTCCGAGAGCAGCAGATCTGCGCATTCAAAGAGCGACTCCAAATCCCCAGGCCGGTCCACCACGAAGGGGGTCCAGTCTTGTTCCGCGCCGGCGCCGTTGCCTTGGGCCAAGCGCGCCAACCCCCTGTGGTACAGCACCCAGGTGTTGTCTGGGGCAAGCTCGGCGGCCCTTGTGAAATTCTCTTCTGCAGCGTCGTATCGCTCAAGGTCGAGGTCGATTTTGCCGAGTTGGTAGTGGAACGCGTGCTCTTCCGGTTCCGACTCGACGCAGGTCATCAGCTGGGTGTACGCATCCTGGAGGTCGCCCTTCAGCAAGTGCGTTTGGGCCTCGAAGTAGGCCAGCTGCGTCTCTTTGCCGTAGGGGACTTCTCCTTGGGATTTGCGGTCGGCCAGGGTGGACAGGGCTGTGCAGCTGGACAGCCCCATGGCCGCCAGACAAGCCCAAACCCACATCGGCGTCCCGCGTCGTTTCATCCCTGCGGGTTGCCAAGGGTGGAATAATCACCAATGCTGGCGTCTTCTGGGGTGCCGTGCCATGCGGCGTGGGCGCCCACCATGGCACCGTCGACCACGCAGTGTTCGAGAAGGCTGTCGCCGGCCACCAGGGCGTTGCTGACCCGGGCGTCGCGCACCGTGGTTCCTGCACCGAGTGTCACGTTGGGCCCGACCACCGCACGCTCCAGCACGACGCCTTCGCCAATGTGGCAGGGCTGAAGGATCACGCTCTCGGTGACCTTGGCCGAGGTGGGCACGGCGTCCAGCCGCCCTTCTTCCTCCAGGATTTGCAGGATGCGGGTGTTGGTGTCCACCGTCACGCGTTTGTTGCCGCAGTCCATCCATTCAGACACTTCGCCAGGGATGAACTGAAGGCCATCTTGGGTCATGTTGCGCAACGCATCGGGCAGTTGGTATTCGCCGCCCTTGATGATGTTGTGGTCGATGAGGTGCTGGAGTTCACCCTTGAGGCGCCCGCCGTCCTTGAACGCATAGATGCCGATCATGGCCAAATCGCCCACCCATTCCTGGGGCTTTTCGACGTAGTCCGTGATTTTGCCATCGTCGTTGGTCACCACCACCCCAAAGGCAGAGGGATCTTCGATGCGCTGGCAAAACAGCACGCCGTCGGCCTCAGCATCGATGGTGAAGTCCGCCCGGAACAAGGTGTCGGCGAATGCCACAACCACGGGGCCGTCCAAGAAATCCTGGCCGCACAAGATGGCGTGGGCGGTGCCGAGCGGCTGGTCTTGGTGTCGGATGTGTCCCTTGGCGCCAAGTCGTTCGCCCACGGCGACAAGCTCCTTCTCCACAGCTTCTCCGAAGTCGCCGATGACGAAGCAGATGTTGTCCACGCCGTCGTGGGCGGTCCGCACGATGTCTTCGACCAGGCGTTCCACAATGGGTTTGCCGGCGACGGGCACCAACGGTTTGGGGACGGTGAGCGTGTGGGGGCGGAGACGGCTGCCGCGGCCCGCCATGGGGACAATGATGTTCATGAAAGTTGGGTCATTCGGTTCCTGTGTGGCCAAATCCGCCTTCGCCGCGCACGGAGGCAGGGAGAGCTTCCACCGCCTCAACAGCGGACCACTGGATGCGTTCGTATTTGGCCAGGACAAGCTGGGCGATGCGCTCCCCGTCTTCGATGGTGAAGGGCGCCTGGCCGTGGTTGATCAAGATGACCCCCACGTCTCCTCGGTAATCCGCATCGATGGTGCCGGGGCTGTTGAGGACGGTCACGCCGTGCTTGTAGGCCAACCCGCTTCGCGGCCGCACTTGGGCCTCGTAGCCTTGGGGCAACGCGAAGTGAAGTCCCGTGGGGATGAGGCCCCGGGCCCCGGGTTGAAGGACCACGGGCGCGTCGAGTTTGGCACGCAGATCGAGTCCGGCGCTGTCGGGGGTGCTGTACGCCGGCAGCGCGTGTGGGGTGTTGACCACCACGGGCACCGTGACGGGTGAGGCAGAAGGACCGTCTTTCATGATCCTGGGAAGTTGGGCTTGCGCTTTTCCAAAAACGCCGTGGTGCCTTCCTTGAAGTCGTCGGTGGTGAAGCACTTGCCGAAGCGTTCAATTTCCACCTCAAACCCTTCGCGGCTGTAGCCCGCCAGCACGCTGTCAAGGGCGGCGGCCAGGGAGGTGGGGGCGTTTTTGGCCATTTTACTGGCGAGGATTTGGGCCGTTTCCAGGAGCAACTCAGGCTCAACGACTTGGTTCACCAAGCCGCATTGCAAGGCGTCGTCCGCTGGGATCATGCCGCCAGTGAGCACCATTTCCATGGCTTTCCCCTTGCCGACGATTTGTGCCAGACGCTGGGTCCCGCCGTAACCTGGAATCACGCCGAGGCTCACCTCGGGCAACCCCATGCGGGCGTTGGTGGAGGCAATGCGCACGTGTGCTGCCATGGCCAGTTCGAGTCCGCCACCCAAGGCAAACCCGTTGATGGCCGCCACCACCGGCTTGCGGCTCTGTTCGATGCGGTCGAACAAGTTTCGTTGTCCACGGCGGGCCAAATCTTCGCCTTGTGACTGGTTGAAATCGGCGAACTCTTTGATGTCTGCACCTGCGACAAATGCCTTTTCTCCTGCACCTGTCAGGACGATGACGCGCACCTCAGCGTTGTTCTGTGCAGCTTCGATGGCGGCGGCCAACGCGTCGATGACCTGTCGGTTGAGGGCATTCAGCGCTTCAGGCCTTGAGATGGTCAGGGTGAGAACCCCGTCTTCCAGGGATTTCAAGATGGGTGAATCGGGCATGGGACGTTCCAGTTGTGCAT
>DKNS01000112.1 GCA_002469765.1 Flavobacteriales bacterium UBA7382
AGCTGGGCATGGACACGTGCGACCTGCTCACCGAACAGTCTCGACAGGCGTGGATTAAGTGGCGCAAGACGTCCAACTACGCCCCCGTCATCAACATTGAAAACCACGACACCATCGGCATCTTGGCCTTGGACGACGAGGGAAAAATGGCCGGAGGATGCACCACAAGCGGGCTGGCGTACAAGATGCACGGCCGCGTGGGCGACAGTCCAATCCTGGGTGCAGGGCTCTTCGTCGACCCCGAAGTCGGCGGCGCGACCGCCACAGGACTGGGCGAAGCGGTGATGAAGACTGTGGGGTCCTTTCTCGTGGTGGAATTGATGCGCCAAGGGCGTTCGCCGCAAGACGCCTGCGAGGAAGCCGTGCACCGCATCATGGAGCGCATGCCGACGGCCGACTTGCAGGTTGGGTATTTGGCCTTGGGGAAAGACGGGAGCTATGGCGGCCATGCGATTCACGGCGGATTCAACTACGCCCTCACCACGGGGGAAGGCGGACGCATGATCGACGCCACGCACGGCTAACTTCGCGACATGCTCACCACCTCTCCAGGTCAGTCCTTGCTTCATTGGTTTCTGTCCATCCGGCCTTGGAACGTGCTGGCCATGGGCGTCATGGTCCTGGTCGCGATGCGCTGGCTGGGAATCCCTGTGCATGACCTCGCCGACCGCGCCATGTGGGGCTGGCTGGCCGTCCCCATGTTGGTGGGGGCTGCCGGGAATTTGATCAACGACTTCTTCGACGTCAAGGAGGACCGAATCAACAAACCCAAGCGCGCGCGCATTGGGCGCACGCTGAAGCGCCGCGTGGTCATCGTGACCCATTGGGGGCTGTCCGTGGCGGCCCTGTGCTGGAGCGGCGCACTGGCGTCCAACCTGGGCTCGTCTTGGCCCATCGTGTTCACGGCGGCGATGTCCGTGGTGTTGTACATCTATTCTCCCATGCTGAAGGGCCGAGGTATCGCCGGGAATTTGGCCGTGTCCATGTGCGTGGCTGCCTTGCTGGTGTGGGCACGCTTGGCAACTGGACGTCCGTTGGATTTGACCGGAAGCGCAGACCAAATGTGGCTATTGGCCACCGTCGCCCTCTGGGGCTTGAATCTCACGCGTGAATGGGTCAAGGATCTCCAGGATCTCGAAGGGGACCGTGCCGTCGGCCACCACACCTGGGCCTCCCAACTCACCCCGCGCCAAAACCAAGGGGGTCTCACCGCCAACGTCGCGGTGTGGTCTGCAATCGGCGGCGCTTGGGCCTGGCTCGAGGGCGCGCACGTCGTCTGGCTGGTAACCTGGGGCGTGCTCCTGGTGGTCGGCACCGTCAGGGCCTGGCAGCAGAATGTCGTCTTCGTCTCGGCGTGGCTCAAGGTCGCCATGGCCGTGCTGTTCGCCCAGATGTGGTGAGGCCCATTGAGGGGCGCAGCCGCGGCTTGAGAGCCGTCACAATTCCTTAACGTTGGCTTCACTCAGGTGTTTCAAGGTCTCCGAGAACTTTGCAAAGAATCCACCTGGATCATGCCAAAAAAATTCCTGTCTCTCCTCGCGCAGTGCTTGTTGCTCACCACAGCATTCGCCCAAGGAACCATCCGCGGAAAGATGACGGACGCCCAAACCGGCGAGACCCTCATCGGCGCCAACGTCGTGATCATGGACCCGTACAAGGGTGCCATGGCGGACCTCGACGGTAACTACTCGTTGGAAGGTTTGGCCCCAGGGTCGTACGAATTGACTGGAAGCTTCATCGGGTACACGCCTCAGACGACCACGGTCACCGTGATGGACGGCGTGACATTGTTGGACTTCAACCTCTTGATTGAAACGTACGTGATTGAGCAGGCGGCGGAAGTCGTGGCTAAGGTGGACCGCTCGCGCGACGTGTACATGGAGAACATCAAGAAGAAGAGCGCGGCGAGCATGGACTTCGTGAGCAGCCAGCAGATCAAGCAGGCCGGCGACAGCGACGCCGCCGGCGCGATCAAGCGTGTCCCCGGTGTGAGCACCGTGGGCAACTTCGTCTTCGTGCGCGGGTTGAGCGACCGCTACATCAAGACCACCTTGAACGGCGCGGAGGTGCCCTCAATGAATCCCCGACGCAACAGCATCGAGATGGACCTCTTCCCCACCAACTTGGTGGACAACTTGGTCATCGTCAAGACCCAAACTGCCAACCTCCCAGGCGACTGGGCCGGCGCTTACATCAGTGTAGACACCAAGGACTTCCCCGAAGATTTGTCCTTGAACTACAGCACCACGGTGGGCTTCAACGACCAAACCAGCATGCAGGACGTCTTGAAGTCCAACACCGGCACCACCGACTGGCTCGGCTTCGACGACGGCAGCCGCAGCTTGCCCAGCGAAGTGACTGGATTGACCTCCGGCGTCTGGCCCTACCAGGAGAGCGCCAACTACTTTGACGCTTTGGTCTACCTCGGCTATGGCGACCAGCTCGACGAATTGGGCGTGGTCCAAGGCGGCATCGGCACCAGCACCGGTCAAACCAACATCACCCAAGTGCTGTCCCAGCTTGACAACGACAACGGCGAGCTCGTCGACCTCAGCGGAAGCCAAGGCTTGAGCGCCTTGAACTCGGAAGGCATGGTGCCCCTTGGCGAGGAAATCAACCGCAACCTCACCACCATTGGCCAGAGCTTCTCCAACACGTGGGCCGTCAACCGCCGCACCGCCCCGTTGAACTGGAGCCACAGCTTGAGCTTGGGCAATCAGACCAAGTTGTTTGGTCGTCCACTCGGCTACATCATGGGATTGCAGTGGGGCCAAAACTTCAACCACTACGAAGGCGGCGAGTACGGACGTTACGCCGGAGGCAGCATCGAAGGCGACAGCCTCGGACTGGACCGCTACTACGACGACGCGCGCACCGACGCCACGTACAAGTGGAACGCGCTGTTGAACTTGTCGTACAAGCTCAACGAGTTCAACAAGGTGAGCTTGATGGCCATGCCCAACATGAGCGGCACGTCGTCCACGCGTTTGCAAGACGGCGTCAACCCCCGCGACACCGACGCGTTCCAGCAGCAAATCACCCACCGCTACGAGGGCCGCGAGCTGAACATCTTCCAGGCGCGTGGCGAACACTTCTTGCCCGCAACCGACGCGAAGATTCGTTGGACTGCTTCTCACTCGCAGGGCACGTTGAACACCCCTGACCTGCGCGTCTTCTTCAACAACTACCAAGAAGAGACCCTCACCTTCGCCGACCAAGCGACGTTCCACGGCCCTGACGGCCAGTACAGCATGGGCGACTTGGAAGATGTCATCGACGACCTGGTGGACGACGGCGCGATCCCCGCGGACTGGGGCAGCGATTTGGACTTGGTGATTGAAGAGATCAACAACGAAGGCACGTTCACCCTGGACCACATTGACGTGCCCACCGAGGTGGACACCACCTACAGCGTGAACCAAAGCTTGTACCCCTCACCCACCCGCTACTTCCGCGAGTTGCAAGAAAACCGCACCGACGTGAAGGTGCACTTCGAGCAGCCCATCGAAACGACCTGGGCGGACGACTTCAAGTTCTCTGCCGGCGCCAGCTTCGTGCGCACCACGCGCCAGCATCAGGAGAACCAATTTGGGTTTGAGGCGACCAACGCCAACCTCTTGAACGAGGTGGACGGCGACCTCGACGCCTACTTCAGCGCGGACAACTTCGTGGTCAACCCCAACGGCGGAGGCAACGGATACTTGACCACCGTGTTGCTCACCGACTTGGTGAACACCGACGACGCGTACATGAACGTGTGGGGCGGGTACGGCATGTTGGACGTCCGCAAGAACGAGCGCCTCTCAGGCAACGTCGGCCTCCGCGTCGAGTCTGCCGACATGAGCATCCGCAGCCGGAAAATCGACATGGTCGACAACCTCACGCCTGAGCAAATTGACGCCTTGCAGGGCGGCTTGAACGAGTTGGACTTCATGCCCAGCATGAACTTGACGTACACCTTGGGTGAACTTGACGCAATCAAGATGACCAACCTGCGCTTTTCCTACAGCCGTACGATCGCCCGTCCGGTGTTCCGTGAGAAGGCGCCTTTCCGCTCGTTCAACTTCGAGTGGCTTGAGACCTTGAAGGGCAATCCCGACTTGCAGGAGACGACCATCGATAACATCGACTTGCGTCTGGAGCGCTACCCCAACCTGGGCGAGGTGCTCAGCGCCAGCATCTTCTACAAGCGCTTCACCGACCCGATCGAGCAGACGTCCGTCCTCGCTGCGGTGAACACCGAGTACACCTGGTCCAACATTCCCTACGCCAACGTCTACGGCTTGGAATTTGAAGGACGCAAGCAACTCGGGTCCATCAGCCCCGCTTTGGACAACTTCAGCTTGACTGGAAACGTGACCTTCATCAAGTCGGAGGCACGCATTTGGGATGAGGAATTGGAAGTTATCCGCGCGACCGACCCCAACCACCCCGACACCCGCCCGTTGTTTGGTCAGAGCCCCTACATCGTCAACGCGATGCTCAACTACCAGGGCGACAGCGCCAAGTTCAACGCCGCCGTGGCGTTCAACGTGCAAGGGGACAAGTTGCTCCTCGTCACAGAGGGCGGCGCGCCGGACATCTACCAGCGCCCCACCCCTGCGTTGGACTTCAACGTGTCGCAGCGCTTTGGCGAGAACTTCTCCCTGCGCTTCCGGGCCCGCAACCTCTTGAACCCACTCGACCGCAAGACCTACACTTTCCAAGGCGTGGACTACAACTGGTTGGCCAACACGCAAGGCCGAACCTTCTCCCTGAGCCTGTCTTACACGCTCTGAGATCGTCACGCGCACATCGACGCCGCGCCAAGAGAACGCCCCGCAGTCCCGAGCTGAGGGGCTTTTTCTTGACGAAACTTTTCCTTAACACAGTCGTAAATCCAGGGTGATGCTGACGTTGAATTCGAGGGGGAATTTTGTCCCAAACAATTTCACAACATGAAGCACTTTTCTCTCGCCCTCGTGGCATCCCTCTCCGCATTCGCGGCCTCC
>DKNS01000012.1:0-1644 GCA_002469765.1 Flavobacteriales bacterium UBA7382
GCAGCTTTGTCGCTTTTGCGCTCATTCAGGCCTTCTGCCACAGCACCCACCACGGCGTCCACCACAGTCACAATGGACTTGGTTGCGTCGTCGTTGGCTGGGATGACAAAGTCCACGTGTCGTGGATCGCTGTTGGTGTCCACGATGGCGAACACAGGGATGCCCAGCTTTTTGGCTTCGGCCAAAGCGATGTGCTCCTTCATCACATCCACAATGAAGATTGCAGCTGGGATCCGGGTCAAGTCAGAAATGGAGCCAAGGTTCTTTTCGAGCTTGGCGCGCTGACGGCTCACCTGCAAGCGCTCGCGCTTCGACATGGTGGCCAACGTGCCGTCTTTTTCCATCTTGTCGATGGTGCTCATTTTGCGAACCCCCTTACGAATGGTTGCGAAGTTGGTCAACATGCCGCCAGACCAACGCTCGGTCACATAGGGCATGCCCACGGCCTTCACGCGCTCGGCCACAGCATCTTTTGCCTGCTTCTTCGTGGCCACAAAAAGAATTTTTTTGCCGCTTTTGGCAATCTGCTTCATGGCCGCAGCAGCCTCGTCCACCTTGATGACCGTCTTGTGAAGGTCGATGATGTGAATGCCCTTCTTCTCTGCGAAGATGAAAGGGGCCATGTGGGGATTCCACTTGCGCTTGAGGTGCCCGTATTGGGAGCCTGACTCAAGCAATTGATCGAAAGAAACTCGTGACATGATGTTTACGTTCCTGGGTTGGGCAACAACGGAGTAGCTGACAAGCAGGTCTCCGCCATTTGGATTCTAAACTGAGAGATAAAAAAGAGGAGCACCCTCCCAAGCGATCAACGCTTGGAGAACTGCTCCTTCTTGCGTGCTTTCTTTTGGCCAAACTTCTTGCGCTCCACCATACGTGGGTCGCGGGTTGTCAGGCCTTCAGCCTTCAACGAAGACTTCCATTCTGGGTTGATTTCAATCAACGCCTTGGACATGGCCAAACGGACTGCTTCAGCTTGACCAGTAATGCCACCGCCAAACACGTTGACGTTGATGTCGTACTGACCTTCGGTCTCCGTGATCGCGAAAGGTTGGTTGATTTTGTACTGGAGGGTACCTGTGGTGAAGTACTCAGCGGCAGGGCGCTTGTTGACAGTGACTTCGCCTTTGCCAGGCTTCATGTAGATGCGGGCCACCGCGTTCTTACGGCGACCGGAAGTGTTGATGACGTCCATCAGGCGTTCAATTGAAATGGCTTGGGTTGTTGTGCCTCCTGCTTGTGGTTGGGACCCACATAGACATGAAGGTTGCGGAAGAGCTCACGGCCGAGACGGTTCTTGGGAAGCATGCCACGAACGGCATCTTCCACCAAGGCATGAGGCTTGCGGCTCAATTGTTCCGCAGCCGTGCGGAAGCGCTGACCACCTGGGTAACCCGTGTGGCGGACATACTCTTTGGTTTCCATCTTGTTGCCGGTGAGCACAATCTTCTCCGCGTTCACGACCACCACGTAATCGCCACAGTCGGCGTGAGGGGTGAAGTTGGGTTTGTGCTTGCCGCGCAACAACGTGGCAATCTGTGTGGAGAGGCGACCCAAAGTTTGACCTTCGGCATCGACCAACCACCACTTCTTGTCTGCGTTCTCCTTGTTGATGGAACGCGTTTTGTAGCTCAAAGTATCCAC
>DKNS01000012.1:1971-13515 GCA_002469765.1 Flavobacteriales bacterium UBA7382
GCGTACGGGTTGCGTAGTTGAGTTTCCCCAAAATTTGGGGGTGCGAAGATAGGGAATCATGTGGACAACCCAAGCGCCTTCGTGGACAAAGTTTCACGGAGCCGCTGTTTTTCTCAGTGCAGTCCATCCTCATTTTTTTGGCGTTTCACTTTTTTCAGTGCCACGGCCACGGCCAAGATGACGGTGTGCTCTGTCACATCTGGCCTTCCTTGAATGGGGGCTTGCGCTTGGTAAGCCACCATCAAGTGTCGACGTTTAGACAGTTTCTTGTCCAACGCCAGACGCCCACGCCACGCTTGAGGAGACAATTGCTGGCCCTTCCGGCCCAAAAAGAATTCCCCAGAAGGCACCAACTTCCACCCCGATGGCAAATCGTGTGTCCACTTCAAAGAGGCGCGCCACCGCGCGCGGTCCCACGGACGCATCCATGCACCTCCAAACTGGTGTCGAATACGCACACCCAGGGCGTGATCGCCGACGTCTGTTTTCCAACGCGCCGACGTCGCCCAGCGCCAACCCTTGGTCCACCCTCCTTGCTGTGGCCACTGCCAACCGGTCCTCCATTGACCTGTGACAGCCAACCCAGGGACAGCGTCGAACGATTTGGACAACCCCAAATCCACCAAGCCTTCGTCCCAGCGCCACATGTTCTCTGCGGGGGTGCGAAGTTGGCTTTTGGCCGACCATGACCAGTCTGAGGGCAGCTTTTGGCCCATGTCCAACACCAACCAAGATTGGCCCATTGCAGACCCCGCAAGGGCCCACAGCGTCCATACGATGAAGGACCGCCTCATCTCGTTAAAGGTCTTTGTAGACAGTCAGTGTGTCCAGAACCACCGTTTCGGTTTTGCTTTCAATGGTCAACGTCCGCAACACCGCCATGTCCCTTGGGGGCACCGTACCTGACGTGTCCTCGCTGTAGACATACACCGTGTACTCGCCTGGCCGCAACCACGGAAACACGAAATCTCCCTCGTGATTCGTCTCCACGTTGTCGTCCGGCCCCACATTGTCGCCGTAAATCAAGAACACGTTGTGGTCTGCCGCCGGGTAGGGCGGCGCAGAGGAAGGTTGGGTCAACACCGTGCGAGCCTCCTCCTGAATATGGCCCACAATGCTGGCGCGTCCGCCTTCGCCCGGCACTTGCTCACACGCCGACAAGGACATGCCGACAAGAAGTGCCCAAGCTGTTCGTGAATTCCTCTTCATGACGCCAAACATACACCCCACGAGAAGCTAACTTGCCCTCGACATGCACGCAACCGACCAATTCACCGCGCCCTCCGGGCTGCCTGCCGGAGAAGGACGACTTGAAGTTGTCTGTGGACCCATGTTTTCAGGCAAGACGGAAGAATTGCTTCGACGCATTCGCCGCGCCCAAATCGCCAACCTCCCGCTTGAATTGTTCAAGCCCGCCACCGACATAAGGTACGCGGAAAAGGAGGTGGTGAGCCACGACCGCAACGCCATGCCGTCCACCGTGGTGGCCAGCAGCCAAGCCTTGCTACAGCATGTGAATGCAGGGCCTCCTTTGGCTGTCGTGGGGGTGGATGAAGCCCAATTCTTCGACGACGGCCTGCCCGATGTATGCAGCGCAATGGCCGACCGCGGGATCCGCGTGATCGTCGCAGGATTGGACCTCGACTACGAGGGCCGGCCTTTTGGACCCATGCCCCTCTTGTTGGCCTTGGCTGAAGAAGTCACGAAACTCCACGCCGTGTGTGTCGAAACGGGCCGTGCCGCGCACTTCTCGCACCGCATTTCCGGGGGCGACAACCAGGTTGAACTCGGAGCCCAAGACCGCTACATCCCCTTGGCTCGACACGCTTACGTGGCCGCCAAGGAGGAAGAAAACTCATGATTGGACCAGGCTGGACCCCTAAGGCTTGGCGTCTACTTGCGGCCGACCATCCTGGATCGTCTTGCCACTTCCATGGGACCGGCGTCGGTCCCATCCTCGAATTAACCGCGGACAGCCGAAGGATTCAGGCGCCTGAATCCGCCGTGTTCTTCGCCTTGCATGGACCTTGGCACGACGGACACCATCACCTCGAAGCCGCACACAAGCAAGGCGTCCGACGTTTTGTGGTGAATCACCTGCCCCAAAACCACGCGGCATGGTCTGGCGCCAGCGACGTGGTTGAGGTGCCAGATGTCCTTGAATTCATGCAAGCGATGGCCTTGGAGCAGCGCGTCAAATTCAACGGACCTGTGGTGGCGCTGACCGGAAGCAACGGCAAGACCACGGTGAAAGAGTGGATTGCCCAATTGCTGCCTGCCTCCGTGGCCCTGCACCGAAGCCCTTTCAGCCACAACAGCCAACTGGGTGTGCCCACCAGCCTTTGGTCGTTGGGGACGCACCACGATTTATCCTTGATTGAAGCGGGCATCAGCATGCCCCAAGAGATGGCCAAGCTTCAACGCTGCATCGCCCCCACGGAAGGGGTGTTCACCCACTTGGGGGAAGCCCACCTTGGAAACTTCGACAACACACGTCACCTGGCCCGAGAAAAATGCGAATTGTTCCGTGGTTGCCGGCGCGTTTACATGCCGGCCTCTCAGCTGCACGAGCTGCAAGACCTTCTGGAGTGCCCTGCGGTGACGTGGGGTCTAAATGGTCAGGCTTCGAACGCCGACCTGCAAGCCATCCCCTCCGAGAATCTGGGGGAATTCCAACTGACGTGGAAGGGAAATTCCATCCAAGTGCAACTCGGCATGCACGACGACGTATCTGTGCACAATGCCATGACCGCGTCGTTGGTCGCCCTGCACCATGGCGCAACCTTGGAGGATCTAGCCACCCAATGGCCTCTCCTTAAGCCCGTGTCTGGTCGGTTGTCGAGCGTCAAACGGACGCAAGGAGGCGTGTTGCTTCAAGATGACACCAGCCACGACTTCGGCGCATTAGGGGTCGCGCTGCAGCGGCTTGCTGGCTTGGAGGACGACTTGCCGCGCCTCGCCATTTTGGGCGACATTCCACAATCTGGGCTTCACGATGAAATCCGTGTCGACAAGTTGGCTGCATTCCTCAGCCGCGCAGGGTGTCAACAAGCCTGGGTGTGGTGTCCCCATTGGAACCCCCAAACCCAATCCCGCTTTGCCGAAGGAGCAGGCCTCGTCCACGTCAAATTCTTCAACAGGGCCGACGCGCTGTGCGCCGCGGCCGAAAGCTTGGGCCCTGCCCATGTGTTGATGAAGCTCGGGGCCGGAGATGACTTGGCCGGCTTGAAGCAGGCCTTGGCTCCAGCAGAGCACATCACCACCCTGACCATCAACGTGCCTGCCATCGTAGACAACGTCAGGTTGCTCAAAAAAGCGGCCAAGGCGTCTCGTGTTATCGCGGTGATCAAAGGGCTGGGCTACGGCACAGACCCCGTGCTGTTGGGGCGAATCCTGGAGGCACAGGGAGTGGACAGTTTGGCCGTGGCATACGCTGAAGAAGGGGTGCGTCTCAGGGAGGCGGGCATCCAAACCCGGGTGTTGGTGCTCAATCCAGACCCCACCACCTTCGGCACGATGAACCGACACGGGCTGGAGCCTGAGCTCGTCTCCTGGCCGCACCTGCAACAAGCCCACGCCTGGGCTGAGCAAGCGGATGTGCATGCCTGGCCCATTCACTTGAAGCTGGACACCGGAATGCGACGCCTTGGTATTTTGCCAGAGGAGGACGCCCAAGCCTCCGCCCTGTTGGCCGACGGGCGGCTGAAAGTGGCCTCGGTGATGTCCCACCTGGCCGCAGCCGACGACTGCGAACAAGACCCTCGAACGGTGGTTCAACTTGAGGCCTTCGCCAAGCGCGTGTCCACGCATTTCCCTGGGTCGCAATGCCACATCCTGAACACCTCCGGGGCCGCCCGCGCCCACGAATGGATCGGGGGTCGTCCTGAGCTCGCGTTCCTGCGAGACACCGTCCGCATTGGACTGGGCATGTATGGCTTGGCGCCCCAAGCCGCCAAGCTCGGCCTGACACCCGCATTGGCCCTCACATCCGTGGTGTCCAAACTGGTGGACCTGCCTGCAGGACAAGGATCAGGTTACGGATGGACGGATGCCGCGGACCATGACCGCACCCTGGCTGTGGTGTCGGCGGGCTACGCCGACGGCTATCCCCGCTCACTTGGTGAAGGCCAAGCCAACGTGGGATGGAGTGGGCATCTCATGCCCACCGTAGGACGCATCTGCATGGACATGATGACGGTGGACGTCACGGGGTTGGAGGTGAAGCCCGGCGATCCAATCACCTTGTGGGGCGAATCGCCAACCCTTGAGGCTTGCGCCAAGCAAGCCCACACCATTCCCTACGAATTGCTGACTCGAATCGGGCCTCGTGTCCAAAGGGTGTCGGAACGGTAAGCCACGCCCGCTGCCAGAAACCACAAAAAAGGAGGCTCAAGGGCCTCCTTTTTCAATGTCTTCAGACCTCTCGGCCAGCCCACTTGTAAGTTGTGCGCTCAATCCACCAATACATGACTGGCACGATGATGAGGGTCAGGAAGGTGGCGAAGGTCAACCCAAAGATGATTGCCCAGCTCATGGGCTTCCAAAACACATTGTTGTCTCCGCCCACGTATACGTTGGGGTCGTACTCGGTGATGAGTCCCACAAAATCGATGTTGAGCCCGATGGCCAAAGGCAGCAGGCCCAAGACCGTGGTGATGGCGGTCAACAAGACAGGGCGCAAACGGGTTTTTCCCCCTTCCACAATCGCCTTGTGCACCTCCTCAAAAGGCAACTTCGTCGCCGCCTCAGCGCTTTCACCTTCTTCCAGACCCAACTTCTCCCGCCTCCTTGCGCGCAGCAGATTGGTGTAGTCGATCAGCACAATTGCATTGTTCACGACCACCCCGGCCAGCGAGATGATTCCAATCATCGTCATGATGATCACGAATTCCATTTGGAAGATCACCAAGCCCAACAGCACCCCAATCAGAGAGAACACCACACTGAAGCCAATGATGAACGGAGTAGTCACGCTGTTGAATTGGCTCACAATGATGAGAAAAATCAGGAAAAGGGCAATCAAAAGAGCCTTGCTTAGGAAAGCCATTTCCTTGGCTTGTTCCTCTTGTTGACCTGTGAAGGCCCACTTGACCGCGGTCGGAAGGTTGAGCTCCTCCACCATGTCCTCTTCCATGTTGGTGATGATCTCGGTGGGGTTGGCGCCCTCCAGCACATTGGACGTGATGGTGATGACACGCTTGAGGTCCTTGCGCTTGACCGCACTGAATGTCGTGGCGCGGCTCGCGGTGGCCACGGCGCTGATGGGAACCTCCTTGATTTGGCCGTCCGACTGGCTCCGGAAGATGACCTTTTGGTTCATCAGCGCGTCGCTGCTGTGGCGGTGCTCCTCAGAAAAACGAACGTTGATGGGGTAATCATCTTCCCCGTCCTTGAAGGTGCCCACCTCTCGTCCAAACAGCGCCGTCCGCAAAGTGTAACCAATGTCGCGGGTGCTCAGCCCGTAGGTCCGGGCCTTTTCTCGATCGATGGTCACCGGCATCTCTGGCTTGCGCTTGTCGACATCGATTTTGAGCTCCTCCACGCCAGCGTAACCCTTGCCACGGAGGTACAACAGAACCTCTTCAGACGCCGCGAGCAGCTCATCGTAATCGTCGCCGGTCAACTCCAGGTTGATTGGAGCGCCTTGGGGCGGCCCGTCCGAATTCTTCGTCACCACCACTTCCGCGTCGGGATAGCCTTTCAAATCGTCGCGGATGGCGCTCAACACGTCTCCAGTGGCCAAGCCCCGACGGTCTTGGAACTTCACGAAGTTGACCACGATTCGAGCCTTGTGCGGGGTGGGTCCCAGCTGCGGACCTTCGTTGGGGTCGCTTGTCCCGTTGCCCACCGTGCCGATGACAGAGTTCACGAGGAAGCTCTCAATCTCGCCCGTTTCGGGGTTGGGGCGCTTGAACTCGTCACGCTCCAACACCTCCATCACCCTCAACTCGATGTCCTTGGCCACTTCGTTGGTGGCGTTCAGGTCCGTTCCGATGGGCTTGGACACAAAGATGTTCAGGTATTGTGGCTGGTTGTCTGGGAAGAAGAGCACTTTGGGCGGGAAAACCCCCATCAACGCCATCGACAAGAACAACAAGCCCACGGTCCCAAAGAAGAAGGCCCAAGGGCGACGGCCCCCCAACACGTAGGTCAAGAACTGCTCGTAGGCCAACTCCAAACGCGGCAAGAAGCGGTTTTGGAACATCAAGGTCGCAGGATAAAGCACGTAAGTGTTGAGCAGAGTCAACACCCCAGCCAAAGCCAACATGTTGCCCAAGCCTGTGGCGCCCAGCACCAGGAATGCGACGCCCACCGCCACCAAAGTGCCTGACACCAAATGGGTCCGACGGCGACTCGCGTTTTCCTCACCCAGCCTCATGAAGACCGCGGTCAACACGGGGTTGATCACGAGCGCCACAAACAGCGACGACCCCAACACAATGATCAGCGTCATTGGAAGGTAGCTCATGAACTCACCAATGAGGCCTGGCCAAAACGCCAGGGGCAAAAAGGCAGCCAACGTCGTGCCTGTGGACGCGATGATGGGCCAAGCCACCTCTCCCACGCCGTAGCGCGCCGCGTTGAACGGACTGTACCCTTCGTCCATCAGGCGGTAAACGTTCTCGACCACCACAATGCCGTTGTCGACGAGCATGCCCAGCGCCAGCACCAAGGAGAACAAGACCATGGTGTTGAACGTGACGCCCAATGAATTCAGAATCAGGAAGCTCATGAACATGGACAGCGGAATGGCCACCCCCACGAACAGCGCGTTGCGCAGCCCCAAGAAGAACAAGAGCACGCCCACCACGAGCAAAACCCCAAAAATGATGGAGTTTTGAAGCTCCTCAACCTGGGTTTGGGTCATGTCGCTTTGGTCGTTGGTGATGGACACCCCCAGGTTCCGTGGCAGCACATTTTGCTTGGCCTCGTCAATGATGGAGGTGATCGCCGAAGACGCCTCCAAGAGGTTCTCACCGGCGCGTTTCACCACGTCCAAGGAGACCACGGGGCGCGTATACTCTCGGGCGAAACTCTCCGCTTCTTTCTCCACGAATTCCACGGTCGCCACGTCCCGAAGATGGATGATGTTCCCTCCTTCTGCTTTCACAATGACGTTTTCCAACTCTTCCACGCTGGTGAAATCTCCTTCCACCTGCACGCTTCTGCGCACTCCGTCCATGAGGAGGTCGCCGCCAGAAATCGTCATGTTCTCCGCAGCAATGGCGCCAGAGATGTCGTTGAAACTGACCTGCATGGCCTCGGCCCGAAGGTGGTCCACCTCGATTTCCACCTCGAGGTCGCTGATGCCCTGGATGTCAACCTTGCTAATCTGTGGGAGCGCCTCGATTTCATCTTCAAGGTGCTCGGCGTACTTCTTCAAATCCTGCAACCGATAATCACCGCTCAAGTTGATGTTCATCACCGGCATGAGCTCACTGAAGTTGAGCTCCATGATGCTCGGATCTGCGGGGAGGTCGGTGGGGAAATCGGGGTCGGCTTTGGCTTTGTCCACGGCGTCCTTCACCTTCCGCAACGCCTCGGTGGGGGTCACGTCGAAGTTGAACTTGATGTCGATCGCGCTGAAACCCTGCACACTGGTCGACGTGATTTCGTCAATGCCTGAAATGGTGTTGATCTCCTTCTCCAAGGGTCGGGTCACCAGCTTTTCCATGTTCGCCGGGCTGTTGCCAGGGTAGGCCGTGCTCACGAAGATTTCGGGCACCACAATCTCTGGGAATGCCTCCTTGGGCACCGACAAGTAGCTGCTGACCCCGGACAACGTGATGATGGCAATCAAGACGAAGACCGTCGTCTTGTTTTGAATGCTCAGGGTCGTCAGGCCAAACTCACGCAGCTTGAGCTTGCTTTGGTTCTGTTCGCTCATGTTCTTGGGCTCAGGGTTCAATCAATGCAACGCGTTCTCCGTCCACCACCCTCGCGGCACCGCGGTCGATGACGCGGTCACCAGGCGCCAAGCCGGATTGAATAAGAAGCATGCCGTCAGCCATGGCGCCGGCCTGAACCGTTTGCTTCTTGGCCAAGTCACCGCGCACCACGTACACGAAGTCCTGACCCTGGGCGTCTTGTTGCACCAACGAAGTTGGCAGGGCCAAGGCGCTGTCCAAAGCCAGGTCGGTGATGTGCACCGTGGCCACCATGTTGGGCAACATCTTGGCATCGTCCGGCAAATCCACGGTCAAATCGATGGTCCGGTTGGCTGCGGTAATGTATTGTCCCACGCGGCGAATTTTGCTTTGCACGTCGCCTTCAAATCCACGCACCTCGATGCTCACAGGCTGACCCTTCTCCACACTGCCGGCGTAGTGGTCGCTCACGGAAGCGCGAATGTAGAGGTCGCTCAAATCCACCACGCGCACCACAGGCATTGGGGGAGACGCCATCTCGCCCACGTTGGCGAAGATGCGGTCCACCACCCCGCTGAATGGGGCGCGGATCGTCGCTTTGTCCACCTGCTCATCGAGGGTGGCAACGCTGCGTTCCAGCGCTTCTAGTCCGGCACGGGCTTGGAGGTACTCGACTTCAGACCCGATGTCTTTGTTCCACAAGCGCTCTTGGCGCTCGAACAGGGTTTGGGCCAACGCGAGCTGGGTCATCAACTCGGCGCGCTGCTTCTGGAGCACGTCGGTGTTGATTCGAAGGATGGCCTCTCCCTTGGCAACTTGGGTGCCTTCTTCCACAATCACGGCATCCACCACCCCTGGGAATGCAGCAAGGATGTTGGCCACACGGTCCGTCTCAACGTTGCCCTGCACGGCAAAGCTGTGGGCAAACGGGGCCCACTCCATGGTCCGCACACCGACGCGGGTGAGTCGTATGGTTGGGCCAGGTGTGGTGTCTTCGGTTGGAGCCGCAGGGCCACCGCATTGGGTCATTCCTGCGACGATCGCCAGGGCGACCATCACACGGGGGAGGAAAAGTGTCAAGTTCATGGTTGTGGGTTGGAGGCGATGAGACGTTGCTGTGCATTCAGCCATGCGAGTTGTGCGCCGATGAGGTTGCCCTCGGATTCGATAAGTTGGTTCTGGGCGTCGTTCAGCTCGAAACTGCTGCGCACACCTTCCTTGTGGCCCGCTTCGATGCGCTCCAAGATGCGCGAGGCCAAGTCCCGCTGCTGCCGAGCGTTGCGCAACGCCGCTTCGGCGTCGAGGAAGGTGGCTTTGGCGTTGTCGAATTCCAATTTCGTCGCTTCCACCATTTGGCGGTACCCGCTCTGGGCATTCAACACCTGAAGCTTGGCCTTCTCCACCCGCTGGCGTCCTCCAAAGCTGGTCCAAACCGGCATGCTCATGGAGAGGCCGACGATTTGATTGGGGTACCAGTTGTTTTGGTCTTCAAGCACTGGGAAGTCAGGGTCGCGAAACGCCTGTTGACTCGTGCTGTAGAAGCCCGCAATTTGTGGCAAGCCTTCGGCGCGTCGGTTTTTCACGTCCAATTCCGCCAATGCCAAGTACTGCTGCTGTTCCTGCAAGGAAGGCACCGAGGATAAATTCAGCTGCGCTTGAACGGCAGCGGGCACTTTGGCTTGGGTCAACTCCTCCAGGGCGTCCGTCAACTCCACGTTAGAATTCACAGGCAAGCCACACTGAAACAACAAAAGTTTGGCTGTAAGCTCCGCCTGCAAGCGAGCTGTGCCCAACTGTTGCTCCAGTGTCTGTCGCGTCAAGGTCAACCGGTCGGCGTCCACCGACTCCAAAAAGCCTTCCTCAGCCATCGCCCGCAACTCGGATTCCGATTGGGCAACCAGCGTCAACGCTTTGTCCAATGTTGCCACGTTGGCACGGGCCGCAAGGGCTGTGGCGTACGACTCGGCCACCATACGGCGGGTCTCCACTGCGGTGCGTTCCACCGCCAAGTCTTTCGCGTCTGCCAACACCTTGGCCGCTTGGACGCCAACGAGGTAGCTTCCACTGAAGATGAGCTGGGTCGCATTCAAGCCCGCAGTCAACGACTGGGTGGTCCCAAACGAAAACTCCAACACCATGTCCTCTGAAGCTGACGGGTCGAACGACGACGCCGGCACCACCTGGGTGGGGATGTCGACAAAGTGGTTGAAGTCCACACTTCCAGTCACCTGCGGCAACCCTGTGGCGAGCAATTCTTTGACGTCGCGTTTCGCCACTTCAACGTCAATCAAGGCTCGCTCCATGGCGTACGCCTTTTCAATCGCTTGTTCTTGGGCCTCGGCAAGGCTCAGCGACGTCTGCGCCACTCCCTGACCCGGGGTGCCCAGCATCGCGCCAAGCGCCAGGCCTAAAGCGGCCGTCTTCATTGAGAGAATCTTCATTTTTGATCCTTGAGTTTTTGTTCCAAATGAGCCAACCCCAGTGGGCTGGCGATGCCTCGGACGTGGTACGTGAACAAGGCTTGAAAATGTTCTGCAAGAGGACGAGCCAAGGTGCGGTCTTCCGCTTGCTTCACCATGTCCTCCACCAAGGCCAAATGCAAATCGGCCACCGCATCCACATTCAAATCCGAGCGGTACAACCCCTCCTCCATGCCACGATGAACGTTGCGCTTCACCACGCGCCGCACCATGGCCCGGCGACGGCTGAACGTCGCCTCGAACACCTTGGGGTAATGCTTTTTCAAGTCAAACAACACCGTCGGATTCATCGTCGACAGCATGCTTCGCTTCTCCTCCATTTCCTGAAGCGCCACGTCGATGGCGTTGCCTTGCGACGCCATCACCTCGTCCATCCGCTTTTCCAACCCGTCGAGATGACTTGCCAGCGCCTGGGAAACCAAATCACGCTTGTCACGAAAGTGCTTGTACAAGGTCTTTTTGGAGCAGGCCAAGTGTTTGGCCAAGTCGTCCATATTCAAGGCCTTGATCCCAAACCTGGCGAACAAGCCTGCACAACGATCCCGCAGCTCAGCGGCACGTACCTCCTCGCCCACCGGGGCGTCCAACATGGTTGGGGTTTCCTTCAAAACGCCGCAAAACTACAACGCAATGCACGCACAGGAAACGAAAAAAACACAAACCGTTTCCAAAAGGTGCGCTCTGTGACTTCAAGTCAGGACAGCGCGCCGGAAATCAGGTTGTCGTCCGCGTGGTTGGCCTGGGTCACTCGCAGCTTAGGTTCAGCCTTCATGGCGCGGTCGATGGCCCATTGTGCGCCAGGGTTCCGGGCCCAACTGCGCCGTGCGATGCCGTTGTTGACATCCCAGTGCAGCATGGAGCGGAGTCGACGCTCGCTGTCCTCGCTGCCATCGATGAGCATCCCGAATCCGCCATTCATCACCTCGCCCCACCCGACGCCTCCACCATTGTGCAAGCTGACCCAAGTAGCCCCACGGAAGCTGTCCCCCACGAAGTTGTGGACGGCCATGTCTGCTGTGAACGCCGAGCCGTCGTAGATGTTGCTGGTCTCCCGATACGGGCTGTCAGTCCCACTCACGTCGTGATGGTCGCGCCCCAACACGACGGGGGCCTTCAAACGACCGTCCCGAACAGCATTGTTGAACGCCGAAGCAATCTCTGCGCGGCCATGGGCGTCGGCGTACAAGATGCGCGCC
>DKNS01000175.1 GCA_002469765.1 Flavobacteriales bacterium UBA7382
TACAACACAGTCGCCCGCAACACACAGGGATGGCCGATGGCGCGGGTCCACCGTTCCCTGCCCGTTGCGGGCGTCCAGTTTCATCCTGAGTCTGTGCTGACCCCAGAGGGGCGAGGGTTCCTCAGGACTTGGCTTGAATCAGCTCATTGCTGCTTGGCCATTTCTGCTTCGAAGGTCTCCTTGAACCGCTCGTAGTTGTATTCGGCGCGGATGCGCTCGTCCTCCGAAAGGCGCTCGTTGTATTTGGAGACCAAATCAGCTCCACTCAATTCAATCGCCAAGTAGCTCACGTAGTTGCCGTCGGGCTTTTGAGTCAAGCGGCTGCAAGCTGTGATGGCACCTGAGAGCTGTTGGTCCACGACGGTGCGTGCGAGGTCGTTGAATGTTTCGGTGACCTCCTCCGCGTTGTTGAACTTGGAGCTGCTTACGTAGTTGTCGGTGACAATTTCGATGGTGGACTTGATGGACCGGGCGAGCATCGCTTCGGAGTTGGAGCGTGCAATCTTCTTGGCGGCCTCGCGGCTCATGCTTTCGCCAGTGGCGGTGGCCCGGAAGAAGTTCTTGTCGCTACGGTAGTCCTCGCTGGAGCAGTATTCGAGGATTTCGACCTCACCCGCTTGTTTGGGGGTCATGGTCTTGCTTCCATTGCAGCTGGCGAGCAGCATCGTGCCTGCAGCCATGGTCAGGGGGAGAATGTGGCGAAGGGTCATGCGTTGAAGTTTTGGGTAAAGTAATTCGCTTTTGTTGGAGAGAGGGTCAGAAACCGTGCCAAAGTCGGACCAGGCCCGGGATGAATTCGTCCTGAAGCTGTTCCGTGGCCTTGTCATATGCGGCATCTGTGGCGCGCGGCAAGTCCATTTGGATGCCCTTGATGCGTGTCATGGTTTGGGTGTAAATGATGTTGCCTTGAACGTCGGTCACCGTCCCCACCATGTCCACATACACCACTTGCAAGCCTTGTCCATCGCCGCCTGGGCGCGCATCGGCTTTCAAGGTCAGGGTCATGGCATCTGTCGCTTGTTCAGCCTGCACCAGCCGCACGTCCGCCTGTTGCAACGCTTGCCTCACGCTGGGCTCCAGAATGCTTTGGTCTCGTTTTTTCCCAAATGCCCGCTCTTCCACCTCCAGCACGAGATCGACAGGCTCAAGCGTCACATCAACGCGGAGGGGCGCACTCTTGAGTCCTCGTGCGGCTTGGCGAAAGGGGTGAACGAGGGGAAGGCCTTCCACGAAGGCCATGGGGTCTACCTGAACTTCCAGCGTGGTCTCAGTCACACCGGGTTCGAATTTTTCAAGGTTGATGGCCGCCACGCCACGTGCGTCGCTCGTGGCTGTGCCCCTTGTGGGCAAGTCGCCCCGGTGGTAGCGATAGTCGAGCCGGACGTTGGATGCAGGTTGGCCGTCCACGAGGACAGTCACGCCAAGTTGGGTCCGGAATTGGTCTTCAACATGAAGGGATACGGCGCTGTCTGGGGTTGCCAATGAGAGACCAGTCATGCTTCCGTCAAGCATGGAGATCAAGGCCTGCGGTACGTTCACTTCTTCCCCAGAGGTGCGCGTGGTGACAAGGGGTTTGTCCATGTAAGGCCGAATCGCATCCAGTCCGCGGATGGCTGCGTCGACCGCTTGCTGCACATTGGCTTGGCCGCGTGCCTCGGTGGCCGCGTCAAGATGCCCCAAGGCCATTTCCATGGCAGAGGTGCGCTTGGCGGCCTGAATTTGGGTGTGCTTCGCTTTGCTCAATCGGTAATACACCAGCACCTCAGTCTCGGTGCTGTAGGTGTCGACCAATTCAAAGCCCTCGAGATCCTCTTGGGTGGTGCTGGTCGATTTGGCTGAGAACGACTCCGAAAGCCAGCTGTTGATTTGAAGGGTGGAGACGGTTGAAGTGGATTGCACCTGGACACGGATGTCCCGAGACATGTTCTCCAAGGCTTGTTGCTTGGCCACTCCGTCGGCGTCGAGGGGGTGAATGAGCTTGGACGCCGAGCCAATGCCCACGTAGTGAGCGGGAAGGACAGGGGAATTGAAGGTCCACTCCGGGGCCGAAGAGGCCATGTTCTTGCCGCCGGCGCAACCCATCGCTGCGATCATGCATGCGACGGCGAGGGTCCAATGGATGTGGCGGAGTGTCATTCAGAGTTGGGGGTCAGGGGATCAGTTTCAGCAATTCGCTTTCAATGTTGCCTTGGATTTGACTGGCGACCTGCAAGCACGCCTCTTCTGTCATGGCATCGCCACTTTTGATGGCGCGTCTCGCATTCATCAACCGCTCGCGGTCTGAACGGCCGGTGCTTCCAGTGCGGGCACCGGTGCTTCCGCCGAGGTAGAAGGTGCTTCGGTTGCCGTCGTAATCAATGTAGCGGATGTTGTCCGACGCTCGGCCGTAGACAGTTTGGGTGGACACAACTTCCCCAGTGACGGTGGAGATGAATTTGAACGAGCAGGCCACGTCCACCGAGGCGTCTTGGTAGTATTCGCGGTAAGAGACCGTGCGGTACTTGGTCTCGTAGTATTTCTTGCCTTCTTCGTTCACGCGTTCCACACGGTAAGATTCGTAGCCGGTTTTGTTGGAACGGTTCAGCCGGCTTTGGCGCTGGTCGCACGTGGTGATGGTGGCTTTCAAAAGAGCCTTTGCACCAAGCAGGTTTCCAATCTCCACGTCGCCGCCAGAGGTCAATCCGTTCAAGCCCATGCTTTGCTCTTGCAAAATCATTGCCAAACTTTCCCTGTCCACCACTTTCAAGAATGGATCGCCCGATCCCATCAACGCTTCTTCGACCAGCGACTGGAGCTTGACCTCCACATTGATGCGGCTTGAGCCGTTTTTGAATTCGGTCAGCGCCACGGTGAAGCGACCGTCTTCCAGCACTTGCGCCAGCCGGTCGGCAGCGTCGCGGTAGCCTGCGTCGGCGTTCACAATTTCCTTGAAGACTTTGTGCGCGGTGCGCAGTTGTTCGTTCTCTTGCGCAAGGATACCCTCGCGGTATCGTGGTTCGCAGAATGCGGTGTTGCGCAAGGCGGCCGCGTCTTGGTACGCAGGGTCCAGCCTCAGCACTTCGTCAAACTTCAGAAGGGCCTGGGCGAAGTTTTCTTGCTCCAACAGCACGTTGGCATCTCGGTATGTCTCATCTAGATGTGCATTCTTCACTGTCTCGTAGGTGGTGCGCTTGGCTTCAGGGAAGGCCAAGTTTGCCCCCACAGCGGACAGCTTTTTGTCCCAGGCGACCGCTTTGTCCCATGCTCTTAAGGCGATTTCGCGGTTGCTGTACGCCACAGCTTCGTCGAACTCAGCGATGTGCTGACCCAAGACCACTTGGCCAGAGCGTTGAAGCCCCACCATGGCGTCGATGTTGGAGGGCTTTTTCATCACCGCGGTGTAATACAAGTTGGCCGCTTGGGGCATCATGCCTGCGGCTTCCATTTTGGCAGCGCGCTTGACAAAGGCTTTGGATCCGTTGCAGCTCGGCAAGGTCACAGACAACAAAGCGAAAGCGAAAGCGGCGAAAAAGGATGACGCGGTGAAAGTCAAGGGGCGGCGCAGAATCATGGGATACGTTTTATCTGGCATCGAAGGTAGGCATTCCTTCAGGGAGCCAAGTCAGGTCCATCCCGCCCGCACTACCTTTCTGACATGGATTCACAGAAGGTGATTTTGGTCCTCGGTGCAGGGCGGAGCAGCTCCTCGTTGATTGCCCATTTGTTGGGTCAATCAGAGGGAGAGGGGTGGGAGATTCATGTGGGCGACTTGGATCTGTCTGCGGCAGTATCCAAAGTCAAAGGCCACCCGCGTGGGCACGCGTTTCAGATGTCGGCGTCGGACGCCACGGACCGAGACACCCGCATTGCGTCGGCAGATTTGGTCATCAGCATGCTCCCAGCCTTCATGCATCCGGAGGTGGCGCGTGTGGCCATTGAGGCAGGTGTGCATGTGTTGACGCCCAGTTACGTGTCCGACGACATGAAGGCACTGGACGACCGTGCCAAAGCGCAGGGTGTGCTTGTCCTGAACGAAATGGGGTTGGATCCGGGCATCGACCACATGAGTGCCATGCAAGTCATCGATGACATCCGGGAAGCTGGTGGCACGATGGTGTCCTTCGCGTCTTACTGCGGAGGGCTTGTGGCGCCCGCGTCTGACGACAACCCTTGGCATTACAAGCTCAGCTGGAACCCACGCAATGTGGTGCTGGCTGGACAAGGGGGCGCGGCCACATTCTTGGACCGCGGTCGGGTGCGGATGGTGCCTCCGCACAAAACCTTCCAAGCACTGACGCCGGTGGAAGTGGGCGGCAGGAAATACGATGGATACCCCAACCGGGATTCGCTCGGCTACCGGGAACTTTACGGGTTGCAAGGCATCCAATCCCTCGTACGTGGCACCCTCCGTGGGGAGGGCTTCTGCCAGGCTTGGGACGTGCTTGTGCAGTTGGGCATGGTCCGGGACGACGCCAGCTTGGAGTGGCCTTCGGGCACGACCTGGGCAGGTTGGACCCGCACGTTCTTGCCCGCTGACCTGGACGGCGTGGGAACGGTGCGCGAGGCGGTGGCCCACGCGACCGAGGCCGAGGCCGATGCACTGGATAAGTTGGCGTGGTTGGGTCTCTTTGACGAGGTCAAGGGTCCTGCGTCGCTGGAAGGGACACCAGCCCAAATCGTGGAAGCTTTGGTCACCGACAGATGGGTTCTGGGCGCCAACGACCGGGACATGATTGTGATGTGGCACAAATTCGAATACGACCTCGAGGGCGAGCGAAAGGCAAAGACGTCAAGCTTGTCCTTGGAAGGCAAAGACAGCACGTTCACGGCGATGAGCGACACGGTGGGATTGCCCATGGCGTTGGCAGTGAAACCGATGCTCGAGGACACCTTTGGCACCACTGGCGTGGATGTGCCGATGTCCAAAACGTATTACGCGCCTTTGCTCGCTGGCTTGGCGGAGCTGGGCATTGTGTTTGAAGAACGCGAAATCGAGGCTTGAGATGTGGGCGTGGGTTTGGCCTTGGTGCTGGGCGTGCATGACTTGTTCGGGCGCCCCAGATTGGCCTGCGGAAGGGCAGGTTCATGAATCCTGGGTGCGACAGGCCATCGAATGGCGCATGCAGGTGGGGCTCGACGCATGTCCTGACGTGGTTCCGGCATTGGACGCGTGGACCCTCGAATGGTTGAGTCAATCTCAAGCGGTGCACGTGGATATTCGGTCGGCTGATTGGCCGTTTTTGGCCTACGCCCCAGAATTGCAGACGGTGCTTGTGCAGCGGCTTGCGCTGGACGAAATGACAAATGCACCATCAGGGCAAGTGGACGTGGTGAGGGACATGAGACGGGTTGCGAAGCGCAGCGATGGCTTGTGGAGTGCGGCGCTGGCACGCGCGTTTGACAGCGCAGAGGGCCTGGCACGGCGACGCGACCAAATGCAGCAAAAGGAGGGCTGAGCCTCCTTTTGGGGTCCCGTGGCGGGCGGTCGGCCCGCCGGTCCATCCGGGAAAGTTGTTCAATGTCGTTGTTGGATTGAACGTGTCTCGGGCCTCAATGGTTGCGATGGGGAGAGGTATTTTTGAAGCATGCGCAATTTCGACATCCCTGACTTTTACCGGAGCCCCATCATTTCTCGGGTTAAAGCACGTCGCAAAGCGTTGGATCCACGCAAGCAGGACTTCGCGCCAAGCGTGCTGGACTTCGGATCCGTGCGGATCCAATTGGCGCGTCATTTTGGGTTTTGCTTTGGGGTGGAGAACGCCATCGAGATCAGCTACAAGGCCATCGCCGAGAACCCAGGCAAGCGGATTTACTTGCTGAGTCAAATGATCCACAACCCCGAGGTGAATGCCGATTTGCAAAGCCGTGGGGTCCAGTTCCTGCAGGACACCCTCGGTCTGCCCTTGGTGCCGCTGCAGACACTGACACCGGAGGATGTGGTGATTGTCCCGGCATTTGGGACCACCATGGAGATGGAGGCCAAGCTGAAGGACGTTGGGGTGGACGTGCAGAAATACAACACCACCTGCCCATTCGTCGAGAAGGTGTGGAAGCGGTCTGCACAGCTTGGAGCCAAGGACTACACAGTGGTCATCCACGGCAAACCCCAGCACGAAGAAACCCGCGCCACCTTTTCCCATGCTGCCGAGACGGGCCACGCGCTGGTCGTCAAAGACGGCACAGAGGCGGAATGGTTGGCGCAGTGGATGGAAGCAGGGCATGGCGACGTGGCGGCTTTTTGGGCCAAATTTGAAGGCCGCACCACACCAGGGTTTGAGCCTGAAGAGCACCTTCGCCGCGTGGGTGTGGTGAACCAAACGACCATGTTGGCGTCCGACACCCAAGCCATCGCCGACCGAATCAAGGTCGCCGTGGATGCCAACCAGGACGCCGAATTCGCGAACACCCGGGACACCTTGTGCTATGCCACCAATGACAACCAAAGTGCGACGCGCGGGGCATTGTTGGCAGGAGGGGCGGACTTGGCTTTGGTGGTTGGCGGGTACAACAGCTCCAACACGTCGCACCTGGTGGAACTCTGTGAAGAGACGTTGAAGACCTTCTTCGTGCGGAACGAATTGGAATGGAAGGAAGACGGCGTGCATCACTTCGACATCCACGAGGGTGCGATTCAAGTCACGGCAGACCCTTTTCCGCAGCAGGGCGCAGAAGGCGACGTGCCCACCGTGTTGATCACCTCGGGCGCATCGTGTCCTGATGCCAGTGTGGAGCGTGTTTTGCGTCTTGTACTGGGCCATTACGGCGGACGAGATGTGGATGCGGTGTTGACGGAATTTGAGAATTCTCACGCCTGAGACCCCGTACCTTCGAGATGATGAAAGCGCCCAAACTTCGAGGCCCTTTTCGGAACGTGAGGACCGAGCCACGCACGTTCAAATTCAAGTCCCGTCACCTGCCGGATGAGCGCCCCGAATGGGAGGAACGTAAACGGCGGGTTGAAGAGGACTTGTTTGGCGCGTCCGAAGACGTCCCGCGTCCAATCCGGTTTCACCAGGGGGGCAAATCCTCCGAGGCCCGCGCAGCCAGACGGGCCGAGTCAGTCCAGGCCAGCCGCATGGGCGCCCTCCGAGCCGCTGGCATTGCATTGGTGCTGGTGTATTTGACCTACCGGGCCATTCTTTGGATCGAGACCCAAGACTACGGAGGTTTCCTGCAATTCATGAAAGTCAACGGATGAGCCAAACGATTCACATCCTGCCGGACCACGTGGCCAACCAGATTGCTGCAGGGGAAGTCATTCAGCGGCCCGCCTCGGTGGTCAAGGAGTTGATGGAAAATGCCGTGGATGCCGGAGCCACCTCGGTCCAGGTGCACGTGCTGGACGCGGGCCGAACTTCCATTCAGGTCGTGGACAACGGGGCTGGCATGTCGGCCGAGGATGCACGGTTGTGCTTCGTGAGACACGCAACCAGCAAGCTGTCGACGGCGGACGACTTGTTCAACCTGGCCACGAAGGGGTTCCGCGGTGAAGCGTTGGCCTCGATTGCGGCCATCGCGCATGTGGAAGTCACCACATGCCAACTGGATGCTGAAGTTGGGGTGAAGTTGACGTGCCACGGTTCAGAGTTGACCGGCGAAGAGCCCAAAGCGCGTGCCGTCGGGACCACGTTCCACGTGAAGAACCTTTTTTACAACGTGCCTGCCCGCCGGAATTTCCTAAAGTCCGACGCGGTGGAGTTGCGCCATGTGGTGGATGAGTTTCAGCGTGTGGCCTTCGCCCATTCTGGTCTGTCGTTTACGCTCACCCACCAGGGCAACAACCTGTTCTCGCTGAAGCCCGGGACATTGCGTCAACGGGTGGTTGGAATTTTGGGCCCCAAACACGACGAGCGCCTTGTGCCTGTTCAAGAAGACACCGATGTCGTCAAGGTGGAAGGGTTCGTGGGCAAGCCGGATTCGGCACGCCGCACGCGCGGGCAGCAGTTCTTGTTCGTCAACGGCCGCTTCGTCAAGCACGGGTTGCTGCATCGTGCTGTGGTGCGCTCCTATGATGAGCTTATCGCGGAGGGCAGCCATCCGCTGTACGCGCTGTACCTCAAGGTGGACCCTGCCCGTCTTGACGTGAACATTCATCCGACGAAAATCGAAGTCAAATTCGACGAGGAACAGCCCATTTTGGCCATTCTGAAGTCGGCGGTCAAGCGCGGGCTCGGTGCCCACAATGTGTCGCCGACGTTGGACTTTGACGCGGAGACGGGGCTTCAGATTTCTGACATCAAGCCAGGTGCCACTGTGCCGGAACCCCGCGTCAGGGTCAACCCGGATTACAATCCCTTCCGCGCACCATCCTTCGGCCAGGCCCATGGCGGATGGTCGACCGGTTCCTTGAAGCTGCCTCGCCCTTCTGCGGAGGGATGGAAGGAATTGTACCAAATCATGGACACGCCGGATTCCGGGGTGGAGGAAGCCGTGTCCCCCTCCGAGCTTGACGTGCATTCCCAAGATTCGGGGTTGCAAGTGTTGCAGTGGCAAGGGACGCATTTGGTCGTTCCTACGGTGGAGGGCTTGTGTGTTGTCCACATTCGCAGGGCGCACATGCGTGTGCTGTACGAGCGGTACCTCGCCAAAGAAGTTCCTTTGTCCGTGAGTCAAACGCTTTTGGTTCCTGAGGAAATCACCCTGAGTCAGGCGGAAGTGATGGCGCTTGTTCAGGTCGATGCCGACCTGAAGGAAATGGGTTTGGACCTTCGTCAAGTGGACACCCAGACGGTGGCCGTCCACGCAGTGCCCTCGGATTTGGCCACGCATCTCCGAGAGGCGATCGACGGCATTTTGGAATCCTACCATGACGGACAATGGGAAGGAGAGGAGGACCGTCGCGTGCTTTGGGCCCAACAATGGGCCAAGCGAGCCGCGATGTCAGGCCAAGCTCCCATGCCATTGGAGGCGCGTCGCAATTTGGTGCAGGCCCTCTGGGCGTGCGAAACGCCTTCGATGGATCCGATGGGGCGCGTGACTCAGGCGATGTGGTCTGGGTCGGACATTCAAAATTTCTTCAGCTGATGCTTCAAAACACCCCTCAAGTCGTCAAGAACCTGATCATCCTCAACGTGCTGATGTATTTCGGCTCAGGATTGCTCGGGGATGCGGCGGTGCCTTTGCTGGCCGGGACGTACCCTGGATCGCCTTTCTTTCAGCCATGGCAATTGGTGACCCACATGTTCATGCATGGCGACCTTGGGCACATCTTCTTCAACATGTTTGCCTTGTACATGTTTGGCTCCCAGTTGGAGCGTGTGTGGGGGGCACAGCGGTTTTTGACCTATTACATGGCCTGCGGGTTGGGGGCGTTTGTGCTCCATGAACTGGTGATTGGATTGCAGTTCTACGCGGAGTTCGGCACGTTCTTCCCCGCTGTAGAGCAGTTCATCTCGTCCGAAGCGAGTCCGTTGATGCGGACGCGCGTGCTGGAATCGGTGTTCGGACGTGTGGTGGGGGCGAGTGGCGCTGTGTTTGGGTTGTTGCTGGGCTTCGGCATGCTCTTCCCCAACACCCGATTGATGTTGCTCTTCCCGCCCATCCCGATCAAGGCAAAGTACTTTGTGTTGGGCTACGGCGCGATTGAATTGATGCTCGCGTTGCAAAACAGCCCAGGCGACAATGTGGCGCACTTCGCCCACCTCGGTGGCATGGTGTTTGGGTATTTCTTGTTGAAGCGTTGGCAGCAAGACCGCGGACATTTCTATTGAGCCATGTTTGAAAGGATAAAAGCGGTTTTGGCAGAGGGGAGCATGCTGCGACGGTTGGTCATGGTGAACGGCTTGGTGCTCCTTGTGCTGACCACCCTGGACGCCATGGACCGG
Organism: Flavobacteriales bacterium UBA7382; assembly: GCA_002469765.1. GTDB lineage: Bacteria > Bacteroidota > Bacteroidia > Flavobacteriales_D > Sanyastnellaceae > UBA11663. The sequence goes on from DKNS01000175.1 coordinate 9,804, forward strand.
CTGACGGGCGGGAGCGTGTCGGCCGTGTGGCCGGCGGAAGGCGCTTGGATGTTGGCGACCTCCTGGAAAATGGAGGTCTTGGCCTCGCGGCCTTGGAGTGTGGTGACCCACATGTTCACCCACCAAGGGATCTGGCATTTCATCATGAACATGTTGCTGCTGACCTGGATGGGGCGTCTGTACCATGCTGAAGTGGGGTCGCGCAGGCTCCTTAGCACATACCTCGCCGGAGGCTTTGCAGGCTTCTTCGCCTATTTCGTGCTCACCAACGGATTCAAGCCCCTCCAAGGGGAAAGCACGTTCGCCCTTGGGGCTTCGGCATCTGTGATGGCGGTGTTCGGTGCGGCCGCCACGTTGCGTCCTGAGTCCCGGTTCAATTTGATTTTGTTTGGTCCAATTGCCTTGAAGCACCTCTTTTGGGGTTACGTGGTGTTGGACTATTTCGGACTCAGTCAGGGCTCAAATCCTGGAGGGAATGTGGCGCACCTCGGGGGGGCGCTGTTTGGGGTCTTGCTCGTGAAGCAGGACATGAAAGGGGTCAACTTGGTGGCTTGGCTTGAGTGGGTGCTTGACGTCGTGATGTCAGGCACCGTGAAGGTGCCGCGCCGCAAGCGCAACAAGTTCCGTGCGTCGACGGCCAACCGCTGGAAAGCGAAGGAGCGCGCCCAATCGCGAGCGCCGATGTCGGACGACGAATTCAACGCCGACAAATCCAACCGCCAAGCGCGCCTGGACTCGATTTTGGACAAAATCTCCAAGCACGGCTACGACCATCTGTCGGCTGAAGACAAGCGATTCTTGTTCGAGCAAAGCCAGCGCTGACCATGGCGAAGAAACCCACCTCTGCTTCCAAGTCGAAGCCGGCGGCAAAAACGTCGGCCAAGAAAGCATCGCCCAAGAAGCCGGATGCCAAAACACGGAAGTGGGATTCCGCTTCCCTCTTGGTATGGCCTGGACTTGCGCTGTTGATCGTCGGTGAGGTGGCGGCCCGTGTATCTCCGGCATGGGTCCCGTGGTTGGCCCCCGCCGGCTACGTGTACGGGTTGGCCTACCCTTTGCTGGCTGTGGGTACAGTGTGGAGACTGACGTCGTTTAGGTGGTTGAAGTCGCTGGGACCTCTCGCTGTGTTGTTGTTGACCTGGCCATCGTTTTCTCATGTGTTTTCCGTGGGCCTCTCCAAGCCAGAGGTGACGGTGTTGGACGACAGCTTCGAAGTCACCACCTTCAATGTTCGACGATTGGACGAGTTCAATTGGCTTGATGGGGACCAAACGCGTGAGGATCTCGCCACCTGGTTGGCCGAGCAGTCCGACGGCATTTGGTGTTTCCAGGAATTTCCCAAACGCGGGAAGGCCACCTTGCGTTCCGCGGGATTTTCCTGGCTCAGGCCCCGACGAAGGTTGTTCACATGGCCTCGCGAAGCAGGACCTGCGCTCGCCAGTTCATACCCTGTGAAGGATTGGACGACCTACATGTTTGAAGACGAGGGCGCGGGGAAAGGGCGCGTGCTTCAGGCCGATGTGGAGACACCAGTTGGCTTGGTTCGGGTGTTCAACGTCCACCTCCAGAGCTTGCAATTCGACCACGCCGACTACGACGCGGTGGAGGAGGGACCGAGTCGCGAGGAAGGGGCCCGCTTGTGGGGACTCATCACCGATGCCTCCAAGGCCCGAGCCCTGCAAGCCCAGGAATTGGTGCGTCGCATGGAGGAAAGCCCCTATCCTGTCATCGTGGCTGGCGATTTCAACGACACGCCCATGTCGTATGCCATGCATGCCCTTCGCGGAAGCCGGGCCGAAGACACCTTCGTCGCGGCCTCGTGGGGACCAGGAGGAACCCACCTCGGGGCCATCCCAGGCTTGCGCATCGACGGGATTCTGGCCGACACGACGTTGCAATGCACATCGCACAAAACCCACGGTGTGGTGTTGAGCGACCACCGTCCTGTGACGGCAGTGTTGCAGGCCAAAAAGTGAGGAGGTAGGTTCAGACCATCACGTTGCCGAGGTCCTTTCCGCGGGAAGCGAAGGCCTCGTACAAGCTGACGTTCATTCCTATCAAGAGCAAGCCGTAAAGCAGGTCGTCGGCGGGCATCGAGAAGATGCGCCAACCTGAATTGTGGTCGTTGTTGTACCACACGATGTGGTCGGCAATGGATTCAGGCTGGTTGTGAAGCATCGGGTACTTCCAGAATTCAATGCCCGTCAGCACTCCGTTGCTCAAAATGAATGGCACGAGCAAGACGGTGTATGCAAACCAAAAGTGTCCCATCCATGGCCGCCATTTGGCCAACACGCCGAGGAGCCACACCGCGCACAGCGCGCTCGTCAACCCCAGGTAAGCGCGGTCCCAAAACCTGAAGGCCAAGCCAACGCAGAGAAAGGCCACGGCCAAGGTGACGCTGCGGTGCCCGAATCCCAAGGGAGACACAGGGATGTATTTTTTGAAGCACGCGTAGGTGAAAACGCACGCGTACGGGATGGTGATGAAGAACAACCATTCCTCCAGTGGCAGGCCCCACAAGCCCAGTCCTGAGAGGTGGGCGTCGTTGAATCCCCAAATGCCTTGGGCCGTGAAAACGACATCCCACGCGATGAACCCTGCCATGGTCAGCAGGCACGCCGGCCAAAAGTGTTTCCACTCCTTCACGAATCCCACCCGGCGGTCAAAACTGGCGATCAAAGGCACGGCCATCACCGCCACGTTCACCCAGAGGTAGATCCAATCGTTCATGCCCGTTGTCTTTGGTTGCGCAGGGATTTCCGCGCTTCACGAAAGTAACGAGGAGGCACAAAGAGCATTCCGAAACATTCGCCGTCTTCTTTGCCCAAGTGTTTGTGGTGAACCTTGTGGGCCTTGCGTATCGCCATGAGGTAAGCGTTGTCGGTGCGTTTGAACCAGTTGAATCGGCGGTGGATGAAAACGTCGTGCACCAGGAAGTAGGCCAAACCATACAACGCGATGCCCGCCCCAATCCAGAATCTGAAGTCGGCGTAGATGCTGCCTGTCACGAAGCAGTAGGCGCTGGGTATGGCGAAAATCAGGAAGAAGGCGTCGTTCTTCTCGAAGAATCCTGGGCCGTTGCTGTGATGGTCTTCGTGAAAGAACCACATGGCACCGTGCATCAGATATTTGTGGGCGAGCCAAGCCACACCTTCCATGGCAAAAAATGTGGCCAGCACGATGGAAATGGAGGAGATGGTCATGGTCAGAGGGTCCAGGGCAACACATTTAACGCAACAAAAAAGGCGGTAAACACAATCAACAACAAGCCGGAAAGTCGGTTTGTTTTCAAGTCTTCCACGTCTCGCCACAAGAGTCCCAGGCCAAAGGCCGCCACCCACCACGTGAGGTAGTTGGTCCAAGGGATGTCCCCTTGATGCCAGGTCCACCAGCCTGCACGAATCGCCACAGGCTCAATCAACCCGTCGAGGATCGTCATCATGGTGGCTGCCAGGGCGGCCCGGGTATAAGGGGAGACCTCTGTGCCGTTCCTGCTCAACATCCGTTCCGACATGTGGTGACTTCCCAGCAGCAAAAGCCACCAAAGCACGCCCATGAGCAATGGCACGTCTAGCACCTTGGGGCCCAAGCCTTTGCCGTAGCTGTAATCGCCAAACAGCAAGCCCGTGGCCACGCCCAGCACTTCCACTCCAAATCCCAAAAACATCGTCAACGACCACCGCCATGGACTCTCGTCTCCGGTGAAGGCCATCACGACCCCCGCACAGACGACAAGGTTCAGTGGGGTCAAGGGCAACAGCAGGTCGGCATGGCCCAGCGCCACCCCAGTGGCCCCAACCAGGTGAAGGATGACCAGGACGGCCCCCCAGGTGCGAGGATTTTTGACCCAGGATGTGATGGCGAGGTTCATGAGGCGTGTGCAAGGTCGTCCACGATTTTGGCTCCAAGCAAACAGAGTGGAATCCCGCCCCCAGGGTGCACGCTCCCCCCACAGAAATACAATCCCTCGAGTTGAGAGGATCTGTTGCGGTGCCGGAGAAAGGCGGCGGCCGCAGAATTGCTCGAGGCGCCGTACAGGGCCCCTTTCCAAGATCCTGTGAGCCCTTCAATGTCTTGGGGCCGGAGCACTTGTTCGCACACGATGTCTGGACATGTTCCCAACGTGCGTTTCACCTTGTCGAGTACCTCTGCTTTCAGTTTCTCCACCGCGTCGTCGGTCCATAGGTCGGGATCGGCTTTGACATTCATCAATACAAACCAATTCTCGTGGCCCTCGGGAGCGTCCTCGGGAAGTTCCTTCGATGTGATGTTGATGTACACAGTCGGGTCTGGTCCTGGCGTGCCTCGATCTTGGATGTGCTGGAACTCAGCTTTGTAGTCCTCACTGAAAAGGATGTTGTGGAGGCCCAACTGCGGGTGATGGCCGCGCACGCCCCAGTAGAAGATGATTCCGGATGTCGAGCGTTCTTGACCCAGGATCTTTTCCGGAGCCTTCAGGTCCGGGAGCAACTTTCGGTAGGTGGGGTGCAAGTCGGCGTTGCTGACCACAAGGTCAGCCTTGTGCGTGGTGCCTTGTGCGTCTTTCACGCCGGTCACGCGATGGTCGTTGTGCACGATTTGCACTGCTGCGCACCCTGTGTGGATGGCCACACCGAGGTGGGTGGCCAGCTTTTCCAAATGCAACGGAATGGAACGCATGCCACCTTCCGGCAAAAAGGTTCCGATGCCATGTTCCAAGTGGGGAATGACGTGCATCATGGCCGGTGCCCGGTAAGGGTCGCTGCCGTTGTAGGTCGCGTAACGGTTGAACAGTTGTTGGAGCTTGGGTTCCTTGAACTGCCGGGCGTTGTGGCCATGCAACGTGCCCAGCAAGGGCAGCTTCCAAAAGCGGCCAAGCAGCTTCCACGCGGCAAGGCTCGCGTACGTTTTGAGGTTGTGCAGGCTGCGTTCCAAGAACACCCCACGCGTCAATTCGAAGGCGTCCCGGCTGGTGGCCAAATGACGCAGCAGCTCCTTGGTAGGCACCCCCCACCTCGTCTCCACGTCCTTGGCAAACTTGAGGTTGTCCGTCCACGCCACGAGGGGCTCTGGCTCGCCTTCCCAGAAATAGTGGGTGCTCCTATCCAGGGTGCGGTATGTGAATTGGGGAGGCCTTCCGGGCCCCTCGGGCACAAGGCGATCGAGCTCTTCCATCAGCTCCGGCATGGTGAACAGGGAAGGGCCGCGATCAAACCTGTGGCCGGCATCCCGATGTTCTGCGAGTTTGCCACCCACGCTGTTTCCTGCTTCCAACATTGTCACGCGGTGACCCCGTGAGGCCATGCGCACGGCCGAAGCCAAACCGCCGACTCCTGCGCCAATGACCACCACGTCCTTCACCGCGCTGCGTGCAGCAAGGTGCCCACCACTTCTGGGAAGCAGATTTTGAACCAAGCCGTGTAGTTGTCAGGGTTCTCGGCGATGTCAGCTTCAAGGGCCTTGACGGGGATGTACTTCACTTCGGAAACCTCTTCGGGGTTGGGCTTCGCAGGAACGTCGCTGTATCCGATGAGTACATGGTCGAGCTCGTGCTCAATCATGCCATGGTCCAAATCCGCCCGGTAGATGAAGGAAAATTTGGGTTCAAGTTGGCACCGCATGCCCATTTCCTCGACAAGTCGCCGTTGAGCAGCTTCCAACACGGTCTCCCCATAACGAGGGTGGCTGCAGCAGGTGTTGGTCCAAAGCCCGCCACTGTGGTACTTCTCCAACGCCCTTCTGTGGATGAGCAACTCACCACGGCTGTTGAACACGAAAATGCTGAATGCCCGATGGAGCACCCCCTGACGGTGGGCTTCCATCTTTTCCATGGCACCGATTTCGCGGTCCTCAGGGTCCACCAGAATCACATTTTCGACCACAGAATCGCGTTCAGAAGGTGCAAGTGTCATTTTCCAGTTTCAAGGTAAGTGAAGAAATCTTGAACAAACGCCGTATGCGCCGGATCGTCTTTCCAATGGCCGGCCTCGAGGGCATCTCGCACATGTTTTGCGTCGGCGTCCATGGCTTGGGCATAGTCCAAAAAGCTTGGTGTGTGGGATTGCACGCCCAAGCGCAACAGGGCCAAGTCTGGATGGTTGGGCAAAGCCTCGAGGGCCGAGTCGAGGACGGGTCGCCACGCTTGGAATGTCGTCAGTTTGTCCAGTGGATTCCACAATTCCTGGACTTTCTGGAGCTGTGCAGTAGCGTGAAAAGCCAAGCAAATCGAGTTGTCGGGATGGGATTTTCGGGCCTCCGCCATGCGCACAATGGCACTGTCGGCGGGCCCACCTTCGGAGGTTTGTCGGTACAGATCTCGCCATGCAGCGAGCTCAGTTGGAGTTTGGCCCAGCAGGAGGGTGGGCGCACCCAGGAAGATTATCCAGGCAAGCGCGCGGGTCATGAAGGTCAAAGGAGGTTGAAGCTGTGCCGGAGGTAAGACCCCACGAACAGGCTTGCCTTGCGACGGTTGGGGATGCGCACGCGTTCCTCCATGATGCGGTTGGTGGGCAGCGCCGCGATTTTTTGGAAGAGTCGCTGGTAGTACACGTACGCCACGTAGACACCAAGACGGCTTTCCTTAGGAAGCTTCACAATGCCCGAGTATGCATGCCTAAAATCGGTTGAGATTTCTGCTTCGATTTGTCGTTTGGCCTTCGCATTGAATGCGGCCATGTCGACGCCCGGGAAGTAGACCCTCCCTTTGTCTTCGAAGTCGTCTTTGAGGTCGCGCAGGAAGTTGACCTTCTGGAAGGCAGCCCCCAAGCTGCGGGCATTGGGCAACAGTCTTTCGTAGGTCTCACGGTCTCCGAACACGAACACGTGCAGACACATGAGTCCAACAACTTCAGCCGAGCCGACGATGTAGTCGTCGTACGCATCGCGGTCATAGGCTGTCCTGTCCAAATCCCACTCCATGGAGCGCAGGAACAAGTCCACGTGCTCCCGGTCGATGTTGTACTTCTCGAAAGTGAGGGCGAACGCGTGCAAGATGGGGTTGGCACTCATGCCGTGATCCAAGGCCCAGTATGTGTTTTCTTTGAAACGCGCGAACATCTCCGCCTGATGTGGCCCGTGCAACGTGTCCACGATTTCATCTGCGTAGCGCACGAAGCCGTAAATGTTGTAGATCGCCTCACGCAGGGACGGAGCCAAGAAGCGGATGCCGAGCGAAAAGCTCGTGCTGTACGCCTTGGTGGTGCGCTTGGCGCATTCGGCGGCCACATCGTTGTACAAACGGACAGAATCCATGGTCAAATTAACCCGCTTGGGTGGTTGCATGTTCAACGGCCCCGTGGCGCTTCAGGAATTTGCCTGTTTCCTCGGCAGCGACTTCTCCAGAGATGAGGCTGGGCGGGACGCCTGGGCCAGGTGTGGTCAGCTGGCCGGCGAAGTGAAGGCCCGGCAATTTGCTGCGCATTTTTGGTTTCCAAAAGGCGGTTTGGCGCAGGGTGTTCGCGAGCCCATAAGCATTCCCTTTGAAGCTTGAATACTCTTGCTCAAACTCTTTGTGGGCGAAGCTCCGGGTGTACACCACATGCGGCCGCAAGTCCCGGCCAAGGTGGCGCTCCAATCGCACCATGATTTCTTCGAAGTACCGGTCGCGCTCCCCCCCTTGCTCGTCCAACCCTGGGGCAAGCGGAATCAAGAAGAAAAGGTTTTCGCACCCTTCCGGGGCCACGCTTTCGTCAGTGCGCGACGGGGCACTCACGTAGAACAGAGGGTCGTCTGGCCAAGATGTGCTGTCGTAAATGGTCTGGGCGTGTGGCCCAAATGGCGTGTCGAAAAACAGGTTGTGGTGCTAAAGTTCAGGCACGCGAGTGTCCAGGCCAACATAGTA
>DKNS01000075.1:0-2209 GCA_002469765.1 Flavobacteriales bacterium UBA7382
CACGTGGACCATGAAGCCTGGTGGGGAATTGGGGAATTGTTGGATGAAGTGCCTCTCTCGCTCTACCGCGTCGAAGACCAAATCCAACGCACCTCTCCGTTCAACTTCTCAGCGGAGGATCGCGTGTACTTCGTGCGCTTTTTGGACCACGGTTTAAAGGGGAAAGTCGCACCCCTCGATGTGGCGAGAGACCAGATCGAGGAGCTCGTGCTTCAAAGACGGCGACAAGACATGCTGGAAGGGCTCCGAGACACTCTGTTTCAGCAAGGCTGGGCCGAGGGAGAACTGCGTCGTGAAAATTTGTGACATCTTGCCGCGGCTGCGCCCCGCCTGAACAAGGTCCGGCCGTACCTTTCGGAGCATGACAAGGACCTTTATCGCAGGCTTGTTGGCCCTGTGTGGTGTGACGCACTTTTGGGCCCAACCTTCCTCTGACCCTTACCAGCGTATCGATGGAATCGTGGCGGTTGTGGGAGATGAAATCGTGTTGGCCAGCGACGTCCGTGACCGGGTCACCCAGGCCCAGCTTGAAGGACGCGAGGTGTCCGCCGACAACGAGTGCGGCCTCATCGAGTCCATTCTCTTCGAAAAGCTGCTCCTCCACAATGCAAGGCTTGACAGCCTTGAGGTGTCCGACGCGGAAATCTTGGGGGAAATCGACCGCCGCTTGACCTATTACCTCCAAATGTTTGGGTCCCTCGAAGCCTTCGAGGCGGAGTATGGAAAATCCGTAGCCGAGTGGAAAGCGGAGTTCCAGGACCCTGTGCGCGAGCAGATTTTGGCCCAAAAAATGCAGGTCGAAATCGACCAGAGCGTGCGCTCTACCCCAGCCGAGGTCCAAGACTACTTCGAAGCCATCCCCGCCGACAGCTTGCCCCTCATTCCAGAAGAATTGAGCTACAGCGAACTTGTGATGCAGCCAGAGGTGGGGGAAGTCCAAAAAATGCGAACTCGCAACACCCTGGACTCCATTCGCACCCTCGTGTCGACTGGCAAAATCAGCATGACTTTGGCAGCCACGAGGTACAGCGAAGACCCAGGTTCAAAGTACAAAGGAGGCTGCTACAAAAACATCGCGCGAGGCCAATTCGTGCCTGAGTTTGAAGGAGCGGTGTTCGAGACAGACATCGGCGATTACTCCCCGGTGTTCGAATCGGACTTTGGATTTCACTTCTTGCGTGTGACGGACCGGCGGGGAGAACAATACAGTGCGTGCCACGTGTTGATGAAGCCCACTTTTGACCCACGCGCCTTGGAGATCATGGAAGCCACGATCGACTCTGTTTCCGTCCAACTGGCGTTGGGAGAAACGTCGTTCGATGCCGCCGTCCTCAGGCACAGCACGCGCGAAGCCACCCGCAACCAAAAAGGCCAAGTGGTGAACACTCGCGACGGCGGTGCCCGATTCGGGGTGGATGAACTTGATCCCAATGTATTCTTCCTGCTTCAGGACCTCCAGCCTGGAGACGTGTCTGCACCTGTGCAACTGGTCGACGAAGACAATCGTGCGTTTTGGGCGATGATTCGTCTTGAAGAACGGTTCCCCGCTCACCGGGCCAACCCCACCGACGATTACGCCCTGTTCCAGCAACAGGTCGAAGCGGACATGCGAGAGGAAGCCTTGTCGAAGTGGATTGACAAACGCATCAGGGAAACGTTTGTCCGCGTGGACGATCCTTACCGCGGGTGCGCCATGGACATGCCTTGGTTGACGGAATCCATCAACGCTTCCGGAGCGCTGAGGAGAGTCAAGAAGCAAGACAGCCAGACAATTGACCCCTAAGAGGCCTTTCAAGCCCAACCACAACGATTCGTCCGAGCCGGGCACGTCCGAGCCGACAGGCGTGGCTATCTTCGGGCAACAACACTGAAGCTCTAGAAACGTGGCGAACTTTTCCGACGACAAATCCGCGCTCGACGCGCTCCGCACCCAACACGAAGCCTTGCTCTCTGAAGTTGGGAAGGTCATCGTGGGCCAAGAAGACGTCCTTCGCGAAGTGACGACCTCCATTTTTGCAGGTGGGCACATTTTGTTGGTGGGTGTGCCTGGATTGGCCAAAACCCTCCTGGTCAACACCGTGGCACAAGCGTTGGGATTGAGCTTCAACCGCATCCAATTCACCCCAGACCTCATGCCCAGCGACATCGTCGGGGCTGAAATTTTGGACGAGTCACGCCAATTCAAGTTTGTCAAAGGCCCGCTGTTCTC
>DKNS01000075.1:2585-6060 GCA_002469765.1 Flavobacteriales bacterium UBA7382
CTGCTGGAGGCGATGCAAGAACGTGCTGTGACAGTGGCGGGACAGCGCCATGACCTCCCGGGTCCCTTCTTCGTGCTGGCCACCCAAAACCCCATTGAGCAAGAAGGCACCTACCCCCTTCCTGAAGCGCAATTGGACCGATTCATGTACAACACGTGGGTGGATTACCCCTCTTTTGAAGAAGAACTGAATGTGGTCAAACAAACGACCTCTGACGGAAGCCAATCGGTGAAAGCAGTCATCAGCGGCGAGGAAATTTTGGCTTATCAAGGTGTGATACGTCGGATGCCGGTGGCCGACAACGTGGTCAGCTACGCGGTGAACTTGGCGGCATCCACCCGTCCAGGTAGAGATCGGGCCACCGCCGAAGTCAACCAATACCTCAGTTGGGGAGCTGGACCCCGCGCCTCGCAATACCTTGTGGTGGCCGCGAAAGTCCATGCGGCTTTGGCCGGCAAATACAGCCCGGACATCGAAGACGTGCAAGCCGTGGCCACGCCCATCTTGCGCCACCGAATCGTGCGGAACTACAAGGCCGAGGCCGACGGTGTGACCGTCGAAGCCCTCATCGACCGTTTGAAATGATGCCTCTCCGGCGAGAGGGTCAGGCTGGCAAAAGTTTTCCGCGGACCTCTCCGAAGTAGGGCGCGCGCATCACCACGGTGTCCCCATCTCGAATGAATTTACGTTCCGTTCCGTCGGGCATGGCCACCGGATCGGTGCCGCGCCAAGAGATCTCCAACATCGATCCGAACGACCCTTTTTCAGGGCCGGAAATCGTGCCGCTCGCCATCATGTCGCCGGCGCGCAGGTTGCACCCGTTGACGGTGTGGTGCGCAAGCTGCTGGCGCATGTTCCAGTACATGTGGCGGAAGTTGGAGCGGCACACGACTTGGCCCGAAAGTTGGCCGTCGGGGACAATCTCCACCTCCAACGGCACGTCATAGTGGCTGTCGCCCTCGTATTTCAGGTAATCCAACACCTCTGGATTCTGGCTCGGCCCAGCCACCCGCAAGTGATCCAAAGCCTCAAGCGTGACGACCCATGGCGAGATGGACGAACCGAAGTTCTTGCCCAAGAATGGGCCCAGCGGAACGTATTCCCATTTTTGGATGTCGCGTGCAGACCAGTCGTTGAAGAGCACCAAGCCAAAAATGTGGTCCTCGGCTTCCGAGGTGCCAATGCGCTCGCCCATGGGCTTGCCTTCAAACGTGATGAACGCCATTTCAAGCTCAAAATCAAGCAACCGAGAAGGCCCAAACACAGGGGGCGCTTCTAGGTCTGGGCGTGTTTGGCCCATGGGACGACGGATTGGCGTGCCGCTCACCACAATGCTCGATGCACGGCCGTGGTACCCCACGGGCATGTGCTTCCAATTGGGCAGCAACGCATTCTCCGGGTCGCGGAACATCTTGCCGACGTTCCTGGCATGGTCCTCGCTTGAATAAAAATCCGTGTAGTCGCCCACCTCGACGGGCATGTGCATCTCCACATCCGCCACCGCCACCAAGCATGACGCGTGAGCGTCACTCCGGTCACGCAATTCTGCACAATCCACATGCAGCAGCTTCTGGATGCGTTTACGCAAGGCGACGGTCACCGGCTTTCCGAGTTTCATCAATGGGTTCAACACCGGCGCGGCCAACACTTCGGCGTTGACCTCCAGCCCGTTCAAGAAACCCAATGCGTGGCACGCGCTCAGGTCGACGACTTGATCGGCCATCCTCATGCAAGGACGGGCGCTTCGGCCTGAAGTCGAGAAAACGCCAAAAGGCAAATTGGCGAGAGGAAAATCGTGTCCCGCAGGCACGTCAATCCAGGAGGTCAGGGAGGCGTTGGTCATGAGGCGAAATTAAGGATGGGTTTGCCGAACTTTGGAGGGATGGAATTCGATTTGGAAGCAGAGAAGCAAGAAATCCTTCGGCGGTACCGGGGGCTGTTGCGCGCGGCCAAAAATTCCAAGAAGCGCTCCGAACGCAGGGCCATCCGAAAGGCCTTCGACGCGGCGCTCGAAGCCCACAAAGACATCCGACGCAAAAGCGGAGAGCCTTACATCTACCACCCCATCGCCGTCGCCCGTGTGGTGGCAGAAGAAATGGGCTTGGGCACAACCAGCATCGTCTGTGCGCTCCTGCACGACACTGTGGAGGACACCACGATGACCCTGGACGACATCGAGCAGAAGTTTGGGGTGAAGGAGCGCATCATCGTGGACGGACTTACGAAGATGAGCGGGGTGTTCGAGCCCGGGACAAGCGCCCAGGCCGAGAACTTCCGAAAGATGTTGCTCACCTTGAGCGACGACGTGCGCGTGATTTTGATCAAGCTCGCCGACCGCCTGGACAACATGCGAACGCTTGAACACATGCGACCCGACAAGCAACAGAAGATTGCTTCGGAGACGCTGTTCATGTATGCGCCTTTGGCACACCGTTTGGGCTTTTACAACATCAAGACAGAGCTAGAAGATCTTAGCCTGAAATACAAGGAGCCCGAGGACTACGCCATGATCAGCGCCAGGTTGCGGAAGACGAAAGCGGTCCGCACCCGGTTCATCAACACCTTCACCGTGCCGATCCGGCAATCGCTGGACGAGGCTGGATTGAATTGCCAAATCATGGGACGCCCCAAAAGCATCTTCAGCATTTGGAACAAAATGCAGACCAAGAAGGTGACATTTGAAGAGGTCTACGATGTCTTTGCCATTCGCATCGTCATCGACACCCCGGAAGGCAGCGAAAAAGCGGACATCTGGCGCACGTACAGCATGGTCACCGATTTCTACCAACCCAATCCTGACCGGCTGAGAGACTGGATCAGCTTGCCCAAGGCCAACGGCTACGAATCGCTGCACACCACGGTGATGTCCCCCACAGGAAAATGGGTGGAGGTCCAAATCCGCAGCCAGCGGATGGACAACATGGCCGAACGCGGGCTGGCCGCCCATTGGCGGTACAAGACCGAGGGCGGTTCTGAAGATTCGGACGTCGCCCTGAGTCCTTCCGAGCGCGCCGAGGCCCTCGCGGCCAAGGGCGGCGACAACATCGATTCCTGGCTGGGTCAAATCCGAGAAGTCCTCGAAGGCGGAGAGGCTGACGCTTTGAACTTCATTGACGAATTCAAGCTCAACCTCTTTTCCGAGGAAGTCTACGTATTCACACCAACAGGAGACCTCATCACCCTGCCGGCCGGCGCCACCCCGTTGGATTTTGCCTTTCGAATCCACACGAAAGTGGGTTCACAATGCATTGGCGCAAAAGTGAACCACAAGCTTGTCCCCTTGAGCGAGCCGCTGAGCAGCGGCGACCAAGTGGAGATCATCACCTCCCGCAAGCAAGCCCCCAAGGAGGATTGGCTGCAGTACGTGGTGACCGCCAGCGCCAGGTCCAAAATTCGGTCCGCCCTCAATGAAGAGGAACGCATCCAAGCCTTGGAAGGAAAAGACAAACTCCGGAAGTGGTTCCGCAAAGTGGGG
>DKNS01000105.1 GCA_002469765.1 Flavobacteriales bacterium UBA7382
CAAACGCAATCAAGCCTCTCCTGATCCAGGAGGGGCTTTTTTGTGACCCACTTCGCCAGATTGGAGAAAGGCGATGTTCCGTGTCAATCCTTCCAAGCCTGTGCGCTTGACGGCGCTGTCTTTGAACACCTCCTTGAACACATCCTCGGTCAAGTCCAACCAATCTGCCTTGGTCATGTCCAACAGCCTCGGATGGGGGGAGAACCTTGGTTCCGTCGTGGGAGTGGAGTGTCGATTCCAAGGACACACCTCTTGGCAAATGTCACAACCGAACATCCAGTCCTCCATGTGGCCCTGCACAGGCTCGGGAATGGCGCCGCGCAACTCGATCGTGAAGTAGCTGATGCACTTGCTGCCATCCACCACGTAGGGCTTCACTATCGCGTCGGTTGGGCATGCGTCGATGCATCGCGTGCAGCTGCCACAATGATCTGTGACAGGCACGTCGGGTTCGATGTCCACATCCAACAACATCTCGGCCAAGAAGAAGTAACTGCCGCGTTGTTTGTTCAGCAGCAAACTGTTCTTGCCGATCCATCCCAACCCAGACTTCGCCGCCCAAGCACGTTCCATGATGGGGGCCGAATCCACAAACACCCTGCCCGACACGTCACCCCAATCCCGCTTCATCCACTTCAACAGTTCCTTGAGCTTCCACTTCAAGACGAAGTGGTAGTCCTCGCCCAGGGCGTATTGCGCGATGCGTGGCGCTTCAGGGTCGGACGACAGTGTGGGGTTGTGGTAATTGAACAACAAGCTCACCACCGTCTGGGTGCCTGGCAAGAGTTTCCGAGGGTCCAACCGTTTTTCGAAATTCCCCTCCATGTAGGCCATCTCGCCGTGCATGTCCTGTTTCAACCAAGCCTCGAGCCGCGGTGCCTCCTCGTCCAATTTCCGGACTCTTGAAATGCCCACAGATGTGAAGCCCAACTCCTTGGCGTGGTGCTTCAGCCATTGGGCGCGGGTTTGTGCTTGATGCAGGGTCCGGCCCACCGCTCAACCGTTGAAGAGGTCGCCCGACGTGGAGGGCGCCGTGCGCCCAAGGTGTTTGTACGCCTCCGTCGTGGCCTGCCTTCCGCGCGGCGTTCGCACCAACAACCCCTCTTGAATCAGATAGGGCTCGTACACCTCCTCCAGCGTGCCTGCATTCTCCCCAATCGCAGTTGCCAAGGTGCTGGCTCCCACAGGGCCGCCTTTGAACTTGTCGATGATGGCTGACAAAATTCTGTTGTCCATGTCATCCAACCCCTTCTTGTCCACTTGCAGGGCATCCAGGGCATAAGCTGTGACCTCGAGGTTGATGACGCCTGTGCCCTTGACCTGGGCGAAATCCCGGACGCGTCGCAACAAAGCGTTGCTGATCCTCGGCGTGCCCCTGGACCGAGAGGCAATCTCATACGCCGCGGCCGGGTCGATCTCAATGTCAAGAATGCCAGACGAGCGCTCCACGATGTCGGTCAACGTCTTGGCGTCGTAGTAATGAAGGCGCAGGTTGATGCCAAACCTCGCCCGCAACGGAGCCGTCAACAGCCCTGACCTTGTCGTCGCCCCCACCAAGGTGAACGGGCTCAATTCAATTTGGACGGTGCGCGCATTGGGGCCAGTGTCGATCACAAGGTCAATGCGATAGTCTTCCATGGCGCTGTAGAGGTACTCTTCCACCACAGGAGACAAGCGGTGAATCTCGTCGATGAACAGCACATCGTTGGGTTCGAGACTTGTGAGCAACCCCGCCAGGTCCCCTGGCTTGTCCAACACAGGTCCAGAAGTGGTGCGGATGGCCACACCCATCTCATTCGCAACGATGTTGGCCAAGGTTGTTTTGCCTAGCCCTGGGGGGCCGTGCAACAGCACATGATCCAAGGCCTCGCCACGCTGCCTGGCCGCTTGTACGAAAACCCGCAAGTTGTCCATGGCCGCACGCTGGCCGGTGAAGTCTTCAAACTGTGCAGGTCTAAGCACACGGTCCAAATCCCCATCTGACGCCTGTTCAGCCTCTCCCCTTACGTCAAAATCATCGTCTTGCGCCATGTGTTTCGAAGTTACCCCATGAACCAAAAAAGCCCCCACCGAAGCAGGGGCTTTTGTCAAGATCTTTCTTGAAAAGGGCCTCAATGGGCCGACTCACCGGCCCTCACGGGCACGGTTTGTGGCACAAAGTCCTCGTCAAAGTCCGGATTGCTGTAGTCGTAGGCCCAACGGTGCACCTCGGGCAAGGCTCCGCGCCAGTTGCCGTGCACGTGCTCTACCGGGGTGGTCCACTCCAAGGTATTCGCCTTCCAAGGGTTCTCCGTTGCCAATTGGCCGCGGAAGATGCTGTAGAAGAAATTCCACAGGAAGGGCAATTGGCCCACAGCACCGATGATGGCAAAAGTCGAAATGATTGGTTGCAGATCCATCACGAAGTCGAGGTATTCGAACGCGCTGTAGTCGTAGTAACGACGTGGCGCTCCTGCCAACCCGACAAAGTGCATGGGGAAGAACACGCCGTACCCCGCCACCAAGGTTGTCCAGAAGTGCAAGTAACCCAGTTTGTTGTTCATCATGCGACCAAACATTTTGGGGAACCAATGGTAGATGCCCGCCAACATGCCAAAGATGGCGCTCATGCCCATCACGATGTGGAAGTGCGCCACCACAAAGTAGGTGTCGTGCACGTTTACGTCCAAGGCAGAGTCAGCCAAAATGATGCCAGTCAACCCGCCCGTCACAAACGTGCTCACCAATCCAATGCTGAAGAGCATGGCGGGGGTAAAGCGAAGGTTGCCTTTCCAAAGGGTGGTGATGTAGTTGAAAGCCTTGACCGCCGACGGGATGGCAATCAACAGCGTGGTGAACACGAACACCGAACCCAAGAAAGGATTCATGCCGGTCACGAACATGTGGTGTCCCCACACGATGAAGCTCAGGAAGCCAATGCCCAAGATGGAGCCAATCATCGCCTTGTACCCGAAGATGGGCTTGCGCGAATTTGTGGCAATCACTTC
>DKNS01000132.1 GCA_002469765.1 Flavobacteriales bacterium UBA7382
GCGGTGGCCGCGTTTGCAGGCATGTTTTGGGCTGCCGAAGGCGATGCGGAAGCGATGCAGTCTTTGGTAACCTCAGGCATGAACGCCTTGGACCGTTCCGACGTGCTGGCCATGAACAACCTGAATCAACTGCTGGCCTTTTTCGGCGCCTCGTGGGGGTTCGCTGCATTGGTGGGACAAAAACACCTCGGGCGGTTTTTCACCGGTGCACCTTCCT
The DNA here is from genome assembly GCA_002469765.1 of Flavobacteriales bacterium UBA7382. Taxonomy (GTDB): domain Bacteria; phylum Bacteroidota; class Bacteroidia; order Flavobacteriales_D; family Sanyastnellaceae; genus UBA11663. The sequence goes on from DKNS01000132.1 coordinate 218, forward strand.
GGAGCATGGCGGGGCTGGCGGTGGCCCTGGCATTGGGCATGAGTCCCGCACTGGACCTCACCTACCGACTCAACGAGTGGCTCCTGGTGCCAGGCTCGGCCCTTCACACTTGGGCCGGTACGCTGGAAGCGCAAGCCATGACGATGACGCAGACCATCCTGAACCTGGAAAATGGACCAGGCTTGGTGGCCGTGTTGATTTCCGTGGCTGTGCTGCCTGCCCTGTGCGAGGAGTGGCTGTTTCGCGGCACACTTCAACCCATCCTGTTCCGTGGCACGGGCAACCTCCATTTGGCCATCTGGACTTCTGCTGCGCTCTTCAGCGCGATCCACATGCAATTCTTTGGCTTCATCCCTCGGTTGCTGCTGGGTGCGGTGTTCGGATATTTGGTCGCATTCAGCGGCAGCATTTGGCCTGCAGTAGTGGGTCACTTCGTGAACAACGCAGGGGTCGTCATCGTGGCCGCATGGATGGGGCCAGAATGGCTGGAGCAAGGGTTGGAGCCGCAAGCGTGGTCAGAATGGGAGGCCACCGACTGGGGGCAGGGCGCAGGATGTTTGGTTTTGTTGGTGTGGGCCTTGCGCACCTTCTCCCATCGCGGTGACAGTTCCGCTTACACCTCGGCGCTGGCCCCTGCAGACGTCTGACCCCAAGACGCCTCCACAAAGGCCTCGGCGATGACCAAATCCTCAGGGGTGGTCACCTTCACATTCCAAGGATCGCCATCGCACAAGGTCACCGCATGGCCTGCAGCCTCAACAACGCTTGCGTCGTCGGTGAATTGGTCCTGGTACGAGGTGTTGAAGGCGGATTTAAGCAAGGACAGGTCAAAGCACTGCGGAGTTTGCACCGCACGCATCACGCTTCGGTCCACCGCAACGCTGAGCTGCTCAGATTGCACCTGTCGCAAGCTGTCCTTCACAGGCACCACAGGCACCGCACTTCCGCACTCAGCTGCCATCTTAAAGCATGTGCGAATGGTCTCCACGGAGGGAAACGGACGCACCGCATCGTGCACCCCCACCACCCCTGTCTCGCCCAATTGGGCCAACCCTTGGGCCACCGAATGGAACCGTTCCGCACCGCCGGGAACCACCTTGTGCACCCCCGCGGGTCCATGTTCTTGTTCCAACGCGTCGAACTCCTCGAACAAGCTTTCGTGCAAGACCAACACAACCTCTGCATCCGGCAGGGCCTCGCGAAAACGACGAAGGGTCCACCACATCAGTGGCAGACCCTTGACTTTCAAAAACTGTTTGGCCGTCGTCCGGCGCATCCGAGTGCCAGTACCCCCGGCGACCATGACGACGTACTGCTTCATCCGTTGAAGCGCGCACCGACTGCATTCCAATCGACGACGTCGAAGAAGGCGTTGATGTAATCTGGACGGCGGTTCTGGTAATTCAGGTAATACGCATGCTCCCACACGTCCAAGCCCAAAATAGGGAGTCCGCCGCATCCAATGCCGGGCATCAAAGGGTTGTCCTGGTTGGCACTGCTGCACACCTCCAACTTCCCGTCGTTCACGCACAGCCAAGCCCAGCCCGACCCGAAGCGCGTGGCTGCCGCCTTGGCGAAGGCATCCTTGAACGCGTCGAAACTTCCGAAATCGCGGTCCATGGCTTCCCCGAGTGCTCCACCAGGCTGGCCGCCTCCGTGGGGAGACATGCATGCCCAGAACAAGTTGTGGTTCCAAAAACCGCCCCCGTTGTTGCGCACGGCGCCATTGTCACTGTGCTCCCGGAGCAACGTTTCAATGTCTTTTCCTTCGAGCTCTGTGCCCTCCACGGCGGCGTTCAACTTGCTGGTGTAACCGGCGTGGTGTTTGCTGTGGTGGATTTCCATGGTGCGCGCGTCGATGTGCGGCTCCAAGGCGTCGTAAGCATAGGAAAGTTGTGGAAGTTCAAAAGCCATGAGAATCGTTGTTTGGGTTGAATTCTAAGGTTGTCGGATTCAAAGATACTGCGCCGTTCGCCTGGGTGAAGTTGGATTCCTCCGTCAGGGCATGAAGCGCACGGGCCACAGCCTCGTCGCCGTCCATCAAGACCTCATACGACGCGGACTCCCCCCACAAGGTGCGCACGACTTGAGCCAAGAAGCGATGGCGCAACTTGGCCTCCTCTTCCCCGTCAGGGTTTCGCCACGACCACCCACCGCGCTCCGCCTCCTCTCGGACGACAGCCAACACGTCGTTGGACCACGCCCCGAGAGACTCGATGTCACGCACCGCATGGCAAGATTCAAGGTCTGAACGATGGCGGTCCATCCATGAAAACACCGCGTCTCGGAGGACACCTGTCCAAATCCACTCGCTCACCCAACCGCTGGTGCCCGTGCTGTCCCAAGCCACGAAAACGTCTGGTGCGATGCCACCGCCGCCAAAAACCTCGCGGCCCATTGGGGTGATGTACTTCAGCGAGTCGACAAGTGGCATGCTGTCTGCGTGGTACAACTCGCCGGATGCCAAGCGGACGTCAAAATCTTCCTCATATGCCTCGTAGGGTTTTTGAATGGCCCGACCTGTAGGGGTGTAGAAGCGTGCCACAGTCAATCGAAGTGCACCCGAACCGGGCACAGGAAATTCTTCTTGCACCAGTCCTTTTCCAAACGTGCGGCGCCCAACCACCAAACCACGGTCGTTGTCCTGCACGGCCCCTGCAAAAATCTCACTTGCCGAGGCCGAGCCCTCGTCGACCAACACCACGACCGGCCAATCCGAATAGGGGCCTTGGTGACGCGAGATGTAGTTCCTGCGGGGGGAAGATTTTCCCTCGGTGTAGACCATGGTTTGGCCTTCGTCCAAGAACAAGTCCAGCATGTCCACCACCGCATTCAAATACCCTCCTCCGTTGCCTCGCAAATCCAACACCAGCGAAGTGGCGCCCTGGGCGGCAAGACTGAACAACGCGCCCTCGAACTCCTCAGCTGTGTTTGCGGCAAACCGGATGGCTTTGACGTAGCCAACCTCCTCTTCAAGCATGAAAGACGCCACGACGCTTTGGATCGGGATGCGATCGCGGATCAAGTGAACCTGGAGCATGGCGTCGCGCCTGTCTATGCCAAGGTTGACTTCGGTGCCACGCGGCCCCTTTAGCAATTTCATGACACGGCTGTTGTCCAGCTCAGGGCCTGAAATGGGCACGCCTTCGACAGCCACAATGCGATCGCCTGCACGAATCCCTGCTTTTTCAGAGGGGCCTCCTGGAATGGCGGTCACCACCATCAAGGTGTCTTGCTGGATCAAAAACTCCACCCCGATGCCTTCGAAATTCCCCTCCATGTTCTCCGACATCGAGGCAAGCTCTTCTCCGGAAAAGTACACGGTGTGAGGGTCCAATTCGTCCAACATGGCCTCGATGGCCACGTCCACAAGTAGGGTTCTGTCGAACGTGTCGACATACAAGTCTTCGATGCGGTGCAAGACATTCATCAACCGGGCTTGGTCGCCCGACCCCCCAAGATGCTCATGGAACGACCGGCCGCGTGAGGGATCCTGGCCCGATTCCCAGGCGCCACAGCCTCGACCCAACCACAGACCGACCACAAGGGCCAACGCCAATCCCATAGGTTGCCAGTTCTTCATCCAGGAAGAGCAACGATTTCAACCCCCGCTTGGTTCAAAAACTCCAGTCCACTCGAATCCTTGTAAGCGTTTGCGTACACCACCCGCACGATGCCCGCTTGGTGGATGAGCTTGGCGCACTCTCGACAGGGCGACAGGGTGATGTACAAGGTTGCGCCCTGGGCACTGTTGCTGCTCTTGGCCAGCTTGGTGATTGCGTTGGCCTCCGCGTGCAGCACGTACCAATGGGTCTCGCCCTCGTCGTTTTCGCAAACGTTGGGGAAGCCACTTGGAGTGCCGTTGTAACCATCGGCGATGATCATTTGGTCTTTGACGATCAACGCGCCAACCTGCTTGCGCTCGCAATGAGACAGTTGCGCCCACTCGTGGGCCATCCGCATGTACGCTTGGTCGTATCGCAGTTGCTTGTCGTCCATGAATGTCAAAGGTACACCCCGTCGTAGCTTGCGGCATGCGCATTTACACACGCACCGGAGACGATGGCACCACAGGCTTGTTCGGAGGCAGCCGCATCGGCAAAGATGACCTCCGCATCGAGGCCTATGGCACGCTGGACGAACTCAACGCCGTCCTCGGACGGTTGGGCACCCACCATTCCGTGGCCCCATGGTCTGCACACCTCACGCGCATTCAGGGAGACTTGTTTGCCATGGGCAGCCACCTGGCCACCACCGACACATCTTTTGCCAATAAATTGCCTGCGCTGGACCAAGACGGCGACGCCAAGTTGGAAGCTTGGATGGACGAAATGGAAGCCGACCTGCCCGCCTTGACCACATTCGTCTTGCCCAGCGGACCTTCGTCGGCCGTGGACGCCCACGTTGCCCGAACCGTGTGCCGCAGGGCCGAGCGGCGATGTGTGGCCTTGAATCGTGCCGAATCCATTGACCCGTTGATGCTGCGGCAATTGAACAGACTGTCCGACGCGCTGTTCATGCTGGGACGATGGCTGGCCCACGAGGATGGCGAAGGAGATGTGCCTTGGTTGCCTTAGGACTTGACTCGCATTGAGATTCGGTTATTTTTGCGCGCAGAAGTAAGACGTCATGTATTGGACACTCGAATTGGCTTCCTACTTGGAAGACGCCCCTTGGCCCGCAACAAAAGATGAGCTCATCGATTTTTCGATGCGCACCGGTGCGCCCTTGGAAGTCGTGGAGAACCTTCAACAGCTCGAAGACGACGGAGAGTCGTTTGACACGATTGAAGACATCTGGCCCGACTACCCTTCCAAAGAAGATTTTTTCTTCAACGAGGACGAGTACTGACCCGTCCCAACCGCCCGGGTTTCTGGGCAAAAGAAAAGGCGGGACTTGCGTCCCGCCCCACTTGACATTGAACTAGGAAGAACTTGCGTTCATCCTACCGCACCAAAGGAGACCAATCCTTTGGCTGAGGCAATGTGAATCAAATGTTTGGGAAAAACAAGCGATGGGGAGTCAATTCCTCATCAAACGGCGCGTCGTGACTCCGGCCACTTGCTCCACCACCACCTCTCGTCCCGATGTCAATTCACTCACCACGGCGGCATCTCCGTGACGCACTGTGAGCAACAACAATCCTTCTTCACACCTCATCTGGAAAGCCCTGCCAAGCAATTTCTGAAGGGTTTGAAGGCGAATGTTGTCTCGGTCCGTCACCAGTCCAAAGTGTGTCGCATGCTGTTGCATCATGCGCACGTGCACGCCGGCCATGTCCAGGGCAGAAAAAAGGTCCTTCAAGTGGTCCTCGGCCAAAAAACTCTGGTCGGATGTCGCCACTTCCACCCACACTTGGTCGTCCCGCCAAATGAACATGGGTTGGTCTGGCACCAAATCCGAGAAATCATCAATGAGGGTGGCAGGGCCTTGAGGCGCCAAAAACGAACGAATCCAAAGAGGCAGACCATGCTGCTGCAATGGCTTCACGGTCCGAGGATGGATGACGCTCGCCCCGTAATAGCTCAACTCGAGGGCTTCGGCGTGGTCCACCTTGGGAACGGTTTGGGCCTCAGGGTGCCACTTGGGATCGGCGTTCATCATGCCTGGCACATCCTTCCAAATTGTCACAGACTCGGATCCCACCGCCACGGCAAGCAGTGCGGCGCTGTAGTCCGAACCTTCACGGCCGAGGGTCGAGGTTCGGCCGCTGTCATGCCGGCCGATGAATCCCTGGGTGACGACCACACGGGACGATGTGCAAGCTGCTCTGAGCGATTCCCCGGCGTCCCACAATGTGGATTCGTCCACCCTCGCGTACCTGTGCGGTCCCGAAGTGCTCACCGTCCCGCGGACATCCCACCACACGGCGTCCAATCCTTGGGCCGCGCACCAAGCCGCCACAAGGGTGGTGCTGGCCAATTCTCCGGCTGACACAAACGCGTCGTACGCGGCCTCACTTAGGGCGTCGCGTTGGGCCGACTGGGCCTCCTGCCACGACGTCTCGAAAACGCTACGGAGCTGATCCGCCACATCAAGGCCGAGCTGGGATGCCACGTCCAAATGCGCCGTCACAATGTCGCCCCAAAGCTCCTCCTGGGCAGGTCCCGCGCTGCGCCAAACGCCTTCCAAGGCGTTTGTGGTTTTCCCCATCGCGGAAACCACCACCACGGCCTGTTCTTCAGGGCGCAGGTGGTCCGACAAGAGTTGTCCCACCCTGCGGATCGCCGCGGCGTCCTTCACCGAAGCGCCGCCAAACTTGTGGGTGGAACGTGGGACTCGCTCAGCCATGCGATGCAAAGTTGGCGGGTGAGGGCAACGTCGCCAAATCTTCGTCGGTCAATCGACCGTTGAGCCAGGTGTCGGTCAGCGATGCACCCAGGCTTTTGTAGAAGCCAATGGCAGGTTCGTTCCAGTCAAGCACTTGCCATTCCAGGCGTTTGGCGTTCACCGATCTTGCGTGGGCCACCACGGCCAGGAACAGGGACCGACCGACGCCCTGGCCGCGACAGGATTCGGTGACGACCAAATCTTCGAGGTACCAAGTCAAGCCCTTCCACGTGCTGTAGCGGGCGTGGTGCAAGGCAATGCCAACAATTTGGCCTGACGCCTCGGCCACGAAACACTCGAAACGCCCTTCCGCCATGTCGGACATCAAGGTCTCCACGGTCAAGGCGACTTCTTTCTCGGCACGTTCGTAACGGGCCAACTCGACAATGAGCGCATGCACTTCAGCCACGTCCGAGGGGGCGCAGGAACGAACAACAACCCGTGGTGAATCTTCAGGAACGGCCATGACGTCCTGGCGAAGTTACCCCGTACCTTGCCGGCACGCCTTCCTGCACATGGAAAACCTGCCCCTGGCCATCTTGGACATTGTGATCTTTCTGACCCTGTTGGTCGGCGCGGTGCGTGGGTTCATGAAGGGGCTTGTCTTCTCCGTGGCGTCGCTTGTGGGCTTGGCAGGAGGCATCGCTGCAGCAGCGCATGGCTCGCACCTGGCCGCAGAGCAACTCGCCCCTCACGTGTCTTGGTCGGCCAATTCGATTCACATGGCGTCCCTGGCCATCACATTCATGGCTGTGGTCGTGGTGGTTCAACTCGTGGCCAAACTCATCGAGAAAGCTCTGGACTTGGTGGCAATGGGGTTCGTCAACAAGCTCGCCGGTGCGGTTTTTGGGCTGGCTAAAATGTGGCTTATCCTCTCCTTCGTCATCCTTCTCGTCACAAGTGTGACGGGATCTCGGAGCTGGATTCCCAACCACACCGGGGAGAGCATCTTGCTCGGGCCCGTGGAGGCAGTGGCACCCATGCTCGCCCCCAACCTCGACGTGAAAAACCTTCAGGTGCCGGACCTCAACGGACGCCCAGAGCTTGAAAATGAGCCTCCACCCGACGCTGAAGACGGTTCATCATCTCGTCGTGAGAAACGTCGTCGGTCCAAGAAGCAGAAACGCTCGCGTAACACTTGATCTTGGGCTCGGTGCCGGATGGACGGACGGTCACACGCGAGCCTTTTTCAGTGACGAACTGCATGACGTTGGACGCCGCTTGGGGCAACGCGCGGAGCACCTCACCTTTTGTGTTGCGGGCTTCTCGAGATTGAAAGTCCAATATCTCGGCCACGGTTTCGCCTGCCAGTTCCTGGGGAGGAGATGTCCGGAAGCCCTTCATCATGGCGTCGATTTCCTCCTTGCCGTTGCGGCCTTCTTTGACCAAACTCACCAGACCCTCTTTGTAAGCCCTGTGCCGCTTGTGGATGGCCGCCAAACGGCCCAGCATGGTCTCGCCCGCAAGGTCCAACTCGTGAGCGAGCTCGGCCAACAAGCAACAACTCTGAACCGCATCCTTGTCTCGCACCGCATCCCCCACGAGGTATCCGTAGCTCTCTTCGCCTCCGGCCACGTACTGCAACTTGCCCTCTTCCTTTCGGATGGCTTCAGCGATGAATTTGAAGCCGGTCAAGGTCTCGCGGACCTCCACGCCGTAGCCTTTGGCCAACTCGGACAAGAGGTCAGTGGTCACCACCGTTTTCGCCACGAACGAGGGACGGTCGAGTTTGCCTGCGGCTTGCCATTTGGCCAAGACGTGGTCCACCAAGAGCGCGGCCGTTTCGTTGCCGTTGAGCAACCGAAACCCGTCGCCGTCCGGCACTGCAATGCCCACCCGGTCAGAATCAGGGTCGGTGCCCATGACGATTGACGCCCCCACTTGCGTGGCCAACGCCACCGCCTCGGCAAGGGCCGCCCCTTCTTCGGGATTGGGGCTGTGGACGGTGGGGAACGCCCCGTCCGGGATGGCCTGAGAAGACACCTCATGGACGTTCCTGAATCCGAAAGCCTTCAAGGCCGCGGGCACGGCCAATGCACCTGTGCCGTGCAATCCTGTGTAAGCAATGGTCAAGTCTGACCCGTTCGCCACCAAATCCGGCGACAACCTGAACGACGCCAAGACGTCGCGGTAACGGTCGTCCCAGGTGGCGTCCAACACGTGGATGCCTTCTTGGACTCGGGCCACAGGTTGGTCTGTGGACAAGGCCCGCACTTCCGCAACAAGTTGGGAATCTTCCGGGGCGACCACTTGTCCACCGTCGGCCGCGTAGACTTTGTATCCGTTGTAAATGGAAGGGTTGTGGCTGGCGGTCACCACCACGCCCGCGACCGCCCCCAACTCGCGAACCGTCCAAGACAGTTGCGGCGTGGGGCGCAATTCCGGGTACAACCAAGGTTCCAAGCCGCTTGAAGCAAGCACCTCAGCGGTGATTTGTGCAAACTCTTGGCTCTGGTGCCGACTGTCGCAGGCGATGGCCACGCGCAACGGATGCGCTGACGTCGGCGCGCCGTGCATCCTCAACAGGTGGTTCGCCAACCCTTGTGTGGCCAGGGCGATGGTTGTGGCGTTGATGCGGTTGGTGCCAGGACCCATTTTGCCCCGCAAACCTCCAGTCCCAAAAGACAAATCGGTGTAAAACGCGTCGATCAATGCCTCACGTGCGTCTTCGTCCTGGTCGCATGTGTTCAACCAAGTGCGAACCGTGTGCCGGGTTTGTTCGTCGTGGGGAGCTTGGGTCCAGGCCTGCGCTTTGGCCTTGACGTCCTTCAAAAGATCTTCGTCATTCATGGAACCCAAAGGTCAGCCTTGTTCGCGCAATTCCCAGCACGCAGCCAAGGCCTTTTGCCAGGTCTCGAAGGGCCATCCCATCTCCTCGTGCAGTGGTTTTCCGTCCAACACACTCCAAGCGGGGCGGATGGCTGCTGTCGGGAACGCGTCGGAGGTCACGGCCTCAACAGGCACGTCCAACTCCGCGTGACCCACGATGGCCGAAGCAAAACCATGCCAGGTGGTTTGGCCCGAGTGGGCATAATGACGGATTCCCTGGGGCATGTCCACGCTCCGCTCGGCCATGTCGAGCAGAGCATTGGCCAAAGCTGGGGCAGACGTTGGAACCCCGTGTTGGTCGTGCACCACCTTCAGCCGGCCGTGCTGATTGGCCAGCCGCAACATGGTGGTGAGGAAATTACTGCCCCGTGTGTCGTACAACCATGCCACCCGAACCACCGCGCCCTTCACCCCACTGGCCAGGAATGCTTCTTCTCCTTGGAGTTTGCTGGCACCGTAGACCCCCAGTGGGCCGGTGCGCTCAGAAGGGCCCAAAGGCACCCGCTCAACTCCCCCAAACACGTAATCCGTGCTGACGTGTATCAGGGCGACCCCTTGATTGCAACAGGCTTCCGCCAAATTCTTCACGCCTGCGCCATTGATGACGTAAGCGCGTTCTGTTTCAGTTTCCGCAAGGTCCACCGCCGTGTAGGCAGCCGCGTTGATCATGACGTCGGGTGCATGCCGCTCCAAAGCCCCCTGGATGGAAGACGGGTCTGTGATGTCCAATGCGCTGCGTTTGGAGCCAACAACTTGAAGGCCTTCCCGGCCAGAACCCAGCTCCACCAGGCGGGAGCCCAATTGGCCTCCTGCGCCAGCCACCAGCACACGTGTCACGTGGTCACCATCCTGCATGGTTCAAAGAAACCGAAAAAAGCAAGGAGAAGCGCAACCCTTCCTCAATCTCTCACGTATAATTATGTAAATATTTCTGATTTGGCACGGTGCTTGAACTGTTGAACACGAATCCAAAACCCCACCTCCATGAACACAACATGCTCCCTCTTCCTGACCTTGGCCATGGCGGCAATCAGCTTGTCCAGTCTGGGCCAAAACACCAAGAACCCGCCTGCCGGCCCCGACAACGCGCCTGAAGCCGAGGCGCACATTCTGCTCCTGGACAAATGGAGGCACGTGGGATTCCACCTCATTTCCGATTGGCAGGGTGGCGAGGTGGACTCGGTGTTGGACGATCCGACGTTTGGGTTTGCCCTGACATACATGAAGCATGACCGCCATGGGCTGTTGGACGGGGGATTTGACATCGGATTCCAACCTATGGGAGGATTCGACACCACGGCGTTCGTGATGCAGGACGGCAAGGCGCCACTGAAAGGACAGCTTCGGGTGCGCAACCAACTGGTGCACGCCCACTACTTGCTTCGCTTCACGCTGTTTCAGCGGGCCAAGATCCAACCCTTCGCAGAGGGTTTTGTCGGCGCGCGGGGGTCGCTTCTGGGCGCAAGGTTCACGGCGCAAGGCTCGGAAGACTTCACTCCCGTGAACGACGTGCCCTTCTTTTCAGCCAACTTCAGCTGCGGCTAC
>DKNS01000111.1:0-134 GCA_002469765.1 Flavobacteriales bacterium UBA7382
TCGATCGAAACACATTCTACCACATACACTGATTCAAAAGGATTCATTTGAGTTCTTTTGAGGCCATTTTTAACCGTCTCACGATCTTCAAAGCAAGATTTGCCCTGGCTCCTGGAGAGGGGCAATTAACCAAA
>DKNS01000111.1:493-5671 GCA_002469765.1 Flavobacteriales bacterium UBA7382
GGCCTCTTTTTATTTTGGTCGGTGTAGATCGGCCCCATCAAGTCCATGCTGATTCGCTTTACGAAGCCTTTGTATCCTGTGAGCATTCCGGCGTGGTGAAATTCAGCCACCGCCAACTCAGATTCTTCTGGGGTGAAGTAAGCCCTGGCCGCTTGGTACCAGATGTTCAGCGCCCGTGTCTCCATGGTGTGGAATGTGGTCCATTTCAAGGCCTTGAACGAGCGCTTGGCCGTGACAAAATCACCCAGCAACATGGCGTTCCACATTATACGCAAGTCAATCACGCGGTCAATGCGTTCGTCGCGGGAGTAAAGGTCTTGATTGGCTCGGAACCGTTCGATGTTCTCTTTGCAGGCTTGGACGATTTCCATGTCTCTCGCAAGGGCGGCCCAGTCGGTCAGGTTGAATGCGAAGTAGCAGTTTTGGTGGCACCATTGAGGCCAGACCAGCACATCCTCGCGCAGCCCCTGCAAGCAAAGTTGTCTTATACGCTCTTTCTCCTTTTTGGGCGTGGTCATTTCCACATGCATGAGCAGCGTGATGCCGAGTTGGCGCGCTTGCACTAGAGGGTGGATGGAGGGAGACAATTCGTGGATGCTCGAGAGGTATGGGACGATTTGCGACCACGGCTTCCCTCTGGCCACCAAGCCCGAGGCAATGACGCCCCGTCCGAATAGCTTTTGCTCCTTGGTGTCGGCAATCGCTAGGTATTCTTCCATCATATGATGCCCAAAAGAACTCATGAAGTCAAGGGGAGTGAACTGTTCCACCACAAACCGATGGATGTGCGGGTGTTTTTTGAACTCCCCCCACAGCTCCATGTTGAAGGTGTCTCTCCGGTACAATTCAAACCACGAATCCTTGAATGTGTTGAATTGTTTGGCACTCAGGCGGAAGTGGTCAGGGTTGGCATGGTCCCTCAGGAACTGATGCATCTCGTCTTTCATGGCCCCGTCCGACTTGGAGTAGGCGTGTTCATGCATCTGGACTTGGGGGCGCGCAAGAGGATATGGTGACACTGAGGTCCTAGCTGGCGTAGTGGATGTCCTGTCGTTTTGTGCCCAAGCGTCGAACGACATGTGACCACAAAATCTCGCCATGGTGTTCAGCGTCGTCTTAGAGAATTTCCCTTGGTTGGCCACCAGTCCAAAAAACCGCCGAAGCGTGGACACCGAAACAGGGTATCTGCTGTCAAACGTACTGAGTTGGTCGCTGAGCACCTTGCAGTCCTTGGTGCAGGTGATGTCCATGCCGCAGGCCTGTCCTACGTTCTGGGCGAGTCGGTGAAGCTGGTCTGCGTTGGGGGCCATGTCACTGCAATGGCCAATCCATGCGCGTCATCCGCTTGGCACCGGCCAACCACAAGGTACGGCCGTCAGTTGAAAAGCGGGCGACGTAGTGGCTGCTGTCCGAGCGATGCTTCCAAGAACGCCCGCCGTCAAGGCTCACGTCCAATCCCTGGAACCCAGTTGCCACCAAGGCACCAACTTGGGTGGGATGGTGCACAATGCTCGAGCGGTACCCTGGGCCTTCTCCCTCCGCAAGGGTTTCCCACGTCGTGCCACCATCTGTCGTGACAGCCAGGTTGCCTTGGTTGTCCTCAGGGATTTCCCAGTTACCACCCATGATCCATCCGTGTTGGGCGTTCCGAAATGTCGCAGAGAACACGCCCGTCATGCTTGATCCCTGCCCGACGGGCAGATTGATGGAGGACCAAGACGCGCCTGCGTTTACTGACCTAAGGCATCGGGACGTTCGGCCGCCCGTGAAGATCCACACGGTGTCGCCGTGGCAGGCGATGTTGCCGTTGGATGCTGCGAACGCCGCCTCACCTTCGAATGGAGGAGGAAGGGCGTTGCAAGGCGTTCGTTCCCAATGTTCGCCGCCGTCATGGGTGGTCAACAACGTGAAGCAACCTTCGGCATTGTCTCCAAACACCAACGCGCGATCTGCATCGAGCCATGCCATGGCGTCCAAGAACATGTCGCTGTCCTCGCTGTGGTAAACCCACTCAGGTTCCAAGGAGCTCGTCGGGCTTCTGGCGATCCAGGCCGGCGAGGCAATCCCCACAGCATGCCAGTGGTTTTTCGAGTGACCTGACGCCCTGAAGGATGGAAAGGTGCTGTCGGGGGCCATCCATTGGGTCATGTCCCAGGTTGCACCTCCGTCTAGCGATTGTCCCACCCATCCATTTGAGCCTGCGAAGCGGATGTGTTGCTGCCCCAGGACGTCGAAAGATCGAACAGAGCAAGGCAGCTCGACATGAAGAATGGAGGGGGAAGAGGATGGGCAACCTGACCATGTGGAGGCCACCCCAAGAAAAAGAAGGAAGGTGCGCATGATGCGAGTGTGAAAGACTTGGTGCAAGGTCGTGGACAAGTTCCAAGTGAAATTGGGTGGTGCTCAGGTGAGAATGAAAAACCTTGAGCTTTATGAGTTTGTTGCGAATGTTGGTGGTCGCAATTGCGGCTTTGTTCATGAACAGTGTGTCGGGCCAAACCAGGCCCGAGGCGGTCTGGACGGTGGTGACTTCGGAAAAGGGTTTCGCGTTGCCTTTGCCAGGCGCGACTGTCAGTTGGTCATGCACTGGGGAGGTGGAGCACGCGCTCACAGACGTTCAGGGCCGCTTCTCACGTCCAACAAAGTCTGTGGATTGCGACGGATCCTGCACGGTGACTTTTCGATTTGTGGGGTTTGACTCTCAAACACTCGACTGCGAGGCATTCGCTGCTGACCAGGATGTGAAGGTGGTCATGTTGCCCAACACCGAAGCCTTGTCTGAGGCTGTGGTCACGGCGAGCATCCGTGGGTCCACCATTGCGAAGGAGACGGTCCCGGTGTCTGTGTTGAAACCATATTTGGTCAAAAGTGCAAACGTCCTCGACCTGAAAGGGTTGGTGGCCAAGACCCCGGGTGTGTCTATCCTGGACGGTCAGGTCAGCATTCGCGGCGGCAGTGGGTACAGTTACGGTGTGGGGAGCCGTGTTCAGATGTTGCTTGATGGCCTGCCTTTGTTGAGTGGGGATTTGGGGGAGATTTGGTGGTCTTACCTTCCGATGGAGCACGTTGACCAGGTGGAAGTGGTGAAATCCTCGGCCTCGGCGATGTACGGCTCTGGAGCCTCCAATGGGGTTATCCACATGCGAACCGCATGGCCTGGAGATACGTCGGAGACCCGGGTGTCGGTGTTCAACGGCGTTTATCAAGCCCCGGATTCTGCCAACTGGCGCTGGTGGCGTGACAGTTATACGCCGGTGTCCAACGGCATGGATGTGTCTCACCGTCAAGGGTTTGGGAAGGTGGACTTGGTGGCGGGCGGGAGCGTGTTCTCCGACAAGACCTATTTGTCTGTGGGCCACGAGCAGCGTTTGCGTGGACATGTAAAAGCCCGATGGAGGCCGTCTTCATCGTGGCAAATCGGTGGGGCTGTTCAGGCGCAGTACCAGCAAATGGGGCGGTTCATTTTGTGGGAAGATTTTTCCACAAGCGCCTACCTCCCCATGGAGGGGACGTCCAGCGAAGATCGGTGGCTCAATTGGCATGCCGATGCATGGGCTTCATGCACGCCTGAAGAGGGAGGCAGCCATCACCTCCAAACCAGAGTGTACCAAACCTCTCGGTATGGCTCTGGGCCGGAGCCTTCCATGACCAGCACGTTGTCCATGCTTCAGTACCGCCACGTCAGGCAGGTGGGAGAGCATGGTCTCGCACAGGTTGGGGCGTTCGCTTCTGCTCAGAATTCTTTTTCCAGCTTGTACCCAGACATTGAGTTGCTGACATTCAACCCTGCCGTGTTTGCCCAAGTGGATTGGGAACGGAACCTCTGGAAGTGGACAGCTGGGGTTCGAGCAGAGTCGAATGAAAATCCTGGATTCTATTCTGAATCTTCGGGTCCGATATTCCGATTTGGTTTGAACCGCGGGCTTGGGGCGCGGACGCGAGTCAGGTTGTCCTACGGTGAGTCCCTTCGCTTTGCCTCGATCGCGGAGCGTTATGTGGAGGGCACGTTGACCGACGGCATCAACATCCAAGGGAACGTCGACTTGCAGAACGAATCGGGAAACAACTGGGAAGTGGGAGTGGTCCACGAAGTCAAATCCGGCGACCAATCTTGGGTGTTCGACGCCTCGGCGTTTTTGCTCAACTACGACGAGATGATCGAGTACACCCTCCAAGCAGAGACGGATTCCGTGGGCAGCATTGTCATTGTAGACGGTGTTCCGCAGTTCTTTTTCCAACCTTTGAACCTCGGCAGGACGAGGATTGCGGGTGTGGAGGGGTCTGTGGCTGGTCAAGGACGAATTGGGCGCTTGCCCATTCGTGTGGTCGCAGGAGGGACGTTCAATTATGCGGGGGATTTGTCCAACGACCCCGCTCAAGACAGCCTGCATGTCTTTGTACAAAACATGGTCCAAAGCATAGGCAGCGCCCGCGACAGCCTCGTGGCTGCGGGCTCCTTGTTGAAATACCGGAACAAGGGATCACTCAAGGTCGATGTCGAATGGGACATGGGGCCGTGGACGGCAGGGATGGCCCTGAACCACGAAAGCTTCATCGATGCGGTGGATTGGTACTTCGAAGAGCTCGTCAGCGGGCTGGTCAACTACCGTGAACAATTCACCAACGGTGCCAAGCGCTGGGATGCGCGATTGACCTACACAGCGCCCAAGGGGCAACGCTTCACTTTGGTGGTGAACAACCTAACCAATGCGGTGCTGAGCAACCGTCCAGGCATCATGGCACCGCCTCGGCACGTCATGCTTCGCTTCGACACGCGGTTTTGAGGACGTCGAGGTGCAATCTTTGGGAAGAGCCATCGGTCGTGCCTCATGTGAAATGTACTTTCACGCCACTAATCTAGAATTTTGACACCATGACTTTGAAGTTGAATTGCGCTTGTTGGGCGCTTGCGTTGTCTTTCTTGGGTGCAACCAATGTGAATGCCCAAGGGCACATCCCTGGGGAATTCATCGTGATGTTCCATGACCAACAAGACGTCGAGAAATTCGCCTCTGCCTTCGGGTTGGAGTGGTCTCAAGCCCTTTCGCCGCGTGCCCACATTCATCTCCTTCGCGCTCAAGGTGAGACCACGTCTGCCCAGGATTGGTCTATGCTCCGTGAGTTGCAACAATCCTCGCTTTTGGAGGCTGTGCAGTTCAACCACGAAGTCCAAAACCG
>DKNS01000091.1 GCA_002469765.1 Flavobacteriales bacterium UBA7382
ATTCAGCCCTGTCCGGCCCGCGGCGACCATGGTTTTTTGGCGTTGGTGGTTGTAGCCCAAATGCCCAGTCAATTGGGGCCCCAGCTTCAACGTGACCCCACCGGTCAAGTGTCGTGCGAATTGATCCCCCCACTCCCAGATGTCGTTGGGGATGACTTCACCGGTCAAGGGGTCGAATGCGTCGTCGTAAGTTCCTTCAGGCGCAAGCTCCCACGTTTCCAACCGCTGCATTCGCAGGTGGAAGGTAAACGGGGCGTTGGGGAAGGTTTGGGTCCAACCAACCTGCACATTGTGGGGCAACCTTCCCTGGGGCATGATGCCAGAAAAGTCCTCCTGCGCGCCCACATTGCTCACCACCAGACCGAGGGCGCCAAGGCCGTTTTGCATTCGTCGTAGCGCCGCAACATCCACGCCCAACACACCCGCATTCACTTGTGCGAGGTTGCGAAGCCCAGTCCACCCCGTGGCCCCCAAAGTCCACAGCGGACCCACGGACCACGATGTGCCGTATTGGGCGATGTAGTCGCCGCCAGAAAAGTTTCCAGACTCCAGGCCTGCGGCCGTGGTGCCTTCAAACGTCCCAAACGTGGCAAAACGAATGCCCACATGAGACGCGCGCTTGCCTTGGTGGGCAAGAGGCCAAGTGACCGCACCTGACCGGATGCCTGCGAAGTAGTCCATGTAAGAGGTATACACGTCGCGTTCCACAGTGGAGTCGAGCGCGCAAGGGTGCGCCGCAACCGACCACCCATCCGCTTCCAAAGGCGCCACGTCCAAACCGCCAAGGGCGGCATGACGAGGGGCTGCAGCCACATCCCAGGCCAAAGAGGTGGGGACGTCTTGCGCCCATGGCGTTTGGAGTCCAAGCGTCAGGCTGAACAGCAAGCAACTGCGGAACCAAGAGGTTGTCGGCATGTCTGCAAGTTACGAGGCGACCACGCGAAGGGGGTTGTCCACTTGTTGTCCCAGCAAGGCCCTGTCCACCACCTCGCGCATTTGCGTGACGTAGGAGAAGCTCAAGCCCTTGATGTAGCGAGGGTTGATGTCGTCCACGTCTTTGCGGTTGCGTTCACAGAGGACAATTTCCTTGATGCCGGCCCGCTTGGCGGCCAGGATTTTTTCTTTGATGCCACCCACAGGCAACACTTGGCCGCGTAAAGTGATTTCTCCACTCATGGCCAAATATTTACGGACCTTGCGCTGGGTGAAGGCACTTGCCAGGGCCGTCAGCATGGTGATTCCGGCGCTCGGACCGTCCTTCGGAATGGCACCTTGAGGCACGTGAATGTGGATGTCCCACTTGTCAAACACATCGGGTGTCAACCCCAGCCAGTCGGCATGGGCTTTGAGGTGTTGCAGCGCAATCACAGCAGATTCCTTCATCACCGTCCCCAAGTTGCCCGTCAACGTCAACTTTCCCTTGCCTGAGGTCAAGGAAGATTCAATGAAGAGGATGTCTCCGCCACGCGGGGTCCAAGCCAGGCCTGTCACCACGCCTGCGACGTCGTTGCCTTCGTATTTGTCCTTCTCCCTTGCAATGCCCAAGATGTCGTGGAGGTGTTCCGCTCCGACGCTCACGTCATGGGTTTCCTCGAGGGCAATTTGTTTTGCACGGTGTCGGACGAGTTTGGCCAAACGCTTGTCGAGGCCTCGCACCCCGCTTTCGTTGGTGTATTGTTCCACCACCGTCTGGATGGTGGCGACTGGGACTTTCAGGCTGCTTGGGGCCAACCCAGAGGCGTCGAGATGCTTGGGAAGGAGGTGTTGTTTTCCGATTTGAACCTTTTCTTCCAGCGTGTATCCGCTGACATCGATGATTTCCATGCGGTCTCTGAGCGCGGGTTGGATGGTGCTCAAGTCGTTGCACGTGGCCAAGAACATGACCTTGCTCAGGTCGTAGTCCAAATCGAGGTAGTTGTCGTGGAAGGTGTGGTTTTGCTCCGGATCGAGGACCTCAAGCAGGGCAGAAGAGGGGTCGCCGTGATGGTCCCTGCCCAATTTGTCAATCTCGTCCAAGATGAATAGCGGATTGCTTGTGCCTGCCTTTTTGAGGTTTTGAAGCACCCGTCCCGGCATGGCTCCGATGTACGTCTTTCGGTGGCCACGGATTTCGGCTTCGTCACGCAATCCGCCCAAACTCATCCGGACGTATTTCCGTCCGAGGGCTTCAGCGATGCTGCGACCAAGCGAAGTTTTGCCCACGCCCGGAGGGCCATACAGGCAAAGGATGGGGGCCTTCATGTCGCCTTTGATTTTGAGCACTGCCAGGTGTTCAATGATGCGCTCCTTCACTTTCTCCAGCCCATGGTGGTCGTGGTCCAACACCGCTTGGGCGTGGATCAAGTCGAAATTGTCTTCGGAGCATTCGTGCCATGGAAGCTCGAGCATCACATCCAGGTAGTTGGACTGGACGCTGTATTCGCTGCCTTGGGGGTTCATTCGTTCCAGCTTTCCAAGTTCCTTGTCAAAGGTTTCCTTGGCGTGGTCGGGCCAGTTTTTCTTTGCCGCTTTGGCCCGCTTCTCGTGAATTTCTTCCTTCAACGGATTGGCACCAAGTTCATCCTGAATGGTCTTCATCTGTTGATGAAGAAAGAATTCCCGCTGCTGTTGGTCGAGGTCGATTTTGACCTTGGCGTGGATGTCCTGTTTCAGGGACAACATGTGTTTCTCTTTGTGAAGCAACTCCAAGACGGTTTGGGCTCGCTTGCCAAGGTCCACCTCCTCGAGAATGCGCTGCTTGTCGTCCACCTTCACCTGCATGTTGCTGCCGATGAAATTGACCAAAAATCCAAGTCGGTTGATGCCCTTGACGGCTTCCGCAGCTTCGGTGGGGATGTTGGGGTTCATTTCAATCAGCTCGGCGGCCAAATCGCGCAAGCTTTCCACCATCGCTTGACTCTCCTTTTCAGCCAGCGGCTCTTCAATCCCACCGTAGGAGGAGACGCGTGCCTTCAGGTAGGGTTCTTCTTGGATGACCTCGTCCCATGTGAAACGTTGTTGCCCTTGCAGAATCACGGTGTTGGTGCCGTCGGGCATCTTCAACATTTTCATGATGCGGGCCACAGTGCCGACTGCGTTCAAGTCGTTCGGGCCGGGCACTTCAGTGTCGTCCTCTTTTTGGCTGACCACCCCAATCACCTGCTCGGCTTTGTTCGCTTCTTTGATCAACCGAACAGACCTGTCCCGTCCCACGCTGATGGGGATCACCACCCCGGGGAAAAGCACGGTGTTTCGGAGCGACAACAGCGGAAGCACTTCCGGGATGTCGATTTCCTGCATGGCCGTTTCATCCTCTTCGGTCAGAATGGGGATGAAATCTTGGTCCTGGGTGTCGCTCAGTTTGATGTTCATGGTCGTGGCGTGTGTTCACATGAACAGGTCAAACGCCGTGCCACCTGACTTGTTGCGACAGCTTGGCAGTCTTACCTCGAAAAGAGTGCCCGAATGGCATGTTCCTCGTCGGCAGACATGTTTCGCTTGCGGCGCGCCATGACTTTTCGAGCCACCTCAAGGCCTTTGTCCAGGTCAATCCGGGCGGTGCCGTCCACCCCCCATTGGAAACTTTGAACGTGGCGAGGTGGGGTCTGATCTCCAAAAACATTGGCCATCACGCCCACCACGGTGGCTGTAGAAAATGCGGTATGGATCGCAGTTTTGCTGTGGTCGCCCATCAGCAGTCCACAGAACTGCCGTCCCTTGGATTCAAAGGATTGGCTGCCCTCACTCCATTCTGCGATCACCCCATAGGTGTTTTTTAGGTTGCTGCATGTGGTCTCGGCCCCGAGGTTGCACCAGGACCCGAGCACCGCGTTGCCAAGGAAGCCCCCGTGGGCTTTGTTGGACCAGTCGTGAACCACCACATTGCTCAACTCGCCACCCATTTTGCAGCCTTGGCCTACAGTGGTGGCACCGTACACCAACGTACCCATGCGGAGTTGAGACCCGTCACCCAGCGCAAAAGGGCCACGAACACGACAGCCTTCCATGATTTCAGCGTCGGGACCCACGACCACAGGCCCTTCTTCTGTGTTCAAGCTGACGTCCCTCAGCACGGCCCCAGGAGCCAGCCAAACGCTCGACATGGGGCCGTGGATCTGCACGCCTTGAGCTTGCCAAGCCTCGCGCTCATTTTCCTGGAGTGCACGGAGTCGCCATGCCAGTTGGAGCCTCGACAAGTCTTCTGCCAACCCTACACCACAAAGCTCAAAGAGGTGGGCTGCATCCTTCAACCAGAGGGCGTCGTCAGGCAATTCCTTCAAGTTGACCGCTTCGTTGCCACGCATGGCCACCAACTCGCCGTGACGTGTCCATCCATCTCCATCCATCAGGCCCAGGACGGCCGACACGTTGTCTTGCGTTGGCAA
>DKNS01000066.1 GCA_002469765.1 Flavobacteriales bacterium UBA7382
GGGCATGCCCTGTGTGGTCAAGCCCCTGATGTCCAGTTCAGGCAAGGGCCAAAGCGTCATCCGCACCCAAGCCGACGTGGAGAGGGCGTGGAATTACGCGTTGGAAGGCTCGCGCGGGGATTTGGCCGAGATCATCGTGGAGGCGTTCATCGACTTTGACTACGAAATCACCCTGCTCACCTTGACGCAAGACGCGGGCGACACGCTGTTCTGTGCGCCCATTGGCCACCGCCAAGAGCGCGGCGATTACCAGGAGAGCTGGCAGCCCGCCGTGATGGAGCCCGACTTGCTCAAGCAAGCCCAAACCATGGCCACCGCGGTCACCGCCGAGCTTGGCGGAAGCGGCATCTGGGGCGTGGAGTTCTTCATCCAAAACCCCAAGGACGGTCAACCGGGCACGGTGTTCTTCTCGGAACTGTCGCCCCGGCCTCACGACACAGGGATGGTCACCCTCGCCGGGACGCAGAACTTCTCGGAATTCGAGCTGCATGCGCGCGCTGTCCTCGGCTTGCCCGTGCCGTCCATCGTCCAGCAGCGGCCGGGTGCCAGCGCTGTGGTCTTGGCCCCCGAATCGCTCGCACCCCACGCTGGGGCCGCACCCGTCATCACAGGGTTGGCGGTCGCCGCGGCCGAGCCCGACAGCGACTTGCGCGTCTTTGGAAAGCCAACGGTGCGTCCCTTCCGTCGCATGGCCGTGGCCGTGACCCACGGCGCCCCAGGCGATGACGTGGCCCAATTGGTGGCGCGCGCCAAAGCCGTGGCGGCGAAGATTCAGGTGGACGTGCAGCGCTGAGTCAACTCAGCCGTAGGCCTTGGAAATCCGACCTTCAATGAAGGTGTGCAGCGGGAAAATGACCGTGGCAATCAACAGGTTGATGCCGAGTTTGGCCAAAGGTTGACCGCCAGAGGCCGATTCAATGGTGGGGTCCAAGTACACAAGGGCAAACTCGAACAAGGTCAACACCGTGATGAACGACGCGGCCTTGATGATCAGAGAAGGCAAGGTGAGCTTCACGACCAAATTCAAGAGAAGAAGCAAAATCACGATCAAAAAGAGCCCAGCTGAGTACTGAAGAAAGTTCCTGGCCTTGGCCTCCTCACGCTCCTGCTCCACCCTCCGGCGTTCCTCCTTCTCGCGCAGGGAAATTTCTTCTCTGGTTTCAGACAAGCTGATTGCTGGGATCCGGCGAATTTCCATCACACTGTCCAGCATGGTGTGGTACTTCTCTTGGAGTTCTAAGGCGAGCAACAGATCCCCTTGGGCCCTCGCGCACCTCGATGCACCAATCACGGCCTCGATATCGTCATTGGCGAAAAACCCCCCTTCATTGAAGTTTGTTGTCATGGCGGCCTCGTAGTGCACACGGGCCTGTTCTATGTTTTGCTCTGCCAAGCTCACATCGCCTAAAAAGGTATGGTTCAGGGGAAGGTCCGATTGGTGTTTGCCGTCGCGATTCTGGATGAGGTTTCTGTAATGCTGCGCTGAATCCAACTGACCTTGCTTCAAATAAAATTTTCCCCGCCAAGCATAGAGGACTTCACGAAAACTGCCAGTCCCATAGGCGTTGTTGATCCTTTCTGTCACATCGAGATGTGCCTGTGCCGCCTCGAAATCACGCAGTCGGTGGTGCAACACCGCCAGGTTGAAATTCATGATCCCCCTGAACATCACATTTCCATCTTCGGGAAGACTCTCCAAGGCCTTGTTGAAATATTCGATGGCCAACGTGTTTTCAAGGGCGTGGAGGTACACCAAACCACTGTTGTTGTAGGCTCCAGCCAACGTGTTGTTTTTGACTTCAGATTGACCGCGCAAAAGCTCAATAACCTTGTAATAGTTTTTCAAGGTCTTGGCAGGGCTCTTTTCGAGCGAAAAGGCAATCCACCCCAGGGCGTAATAACTCTTGACGAGCATGTCGACATTGCCATGTTCGTGGTGATATGCCAGGGCGTCGACCAAAAGCTCTTTGGCCGAGAAGCGGTCCTCTCCATCGTTGGCCACGAGCACACCCAATTCCGTGGTTGCCCGGGCAATCCCTGCTTCATCGCGGCTCGCCTTGAAAGCCTTGAGTCCTTTTTTCACCCAAGAGATGCCTGTATCGTGCTCGTCCATGGTGCCAAAAGCCGCACCCAGATGAACCATCGCATCCGCCTCGTCCAATGCACTGCCATGTTCTCTTTTCAGTTCCAGCGCCCGTTCACACTCCTCCAATGCCGCGGAATACAAGGCGCGGCCAGCATATTCATCCGCAAGCTCAAGATGGGCATCAGCTTGTGCAATCCCTGGCTCCATGATTGCAACGACTTGCTTCAAGCTGTCCAAATTCTTGGCATGGGAAGTACCTACGACCAACACCATCGCGACGACAAGCGTACAACTCGGACGCCGATTTAGACCATTCAAAATCATTGACATTCAATTCGTAGGGAATGCCTCCAAACTACAACTTTATTGAAAGCCAAAAGGGCGAAAAAGACACGCCTTTCATCGCATTGAAACGAGGGCTGAAGGAAACGATTCCACGATGAGCGGCGTTGGTGGAGAACATGACCTTACAGTGGACGGGGAAATTCGTGTCCAAGCTATATTTTCGCTCAGCCGTAAACGCACGGCATGTCGACCCGGTTGAACGTCATCTGGACACGGTCAACGAAGGGTCCAACGACAACCACCACTTCCCTGCAATGAGCGCCTCGGACCACGTCAAGCCCATCTACCTCGGGCAGCAACCATATCACACCCCCGACACTTTCTCCTCCGGTGAGGAAGTCACCCTCGGAGGAGAGACCTACTACAAAATCAGCTCCGTCGATCGGATGCGGCCTTTCTTCATGAGCATCGTGAGCCACTCAGACCACTGGATGTTCATCGCCAGCAACGGCGGATTGAGCGCGGGCCGGAAGAACAGCGACTTCGCCCTTTTCCCTTACTACACCGACGACAAAATCACAGAGGCTGCAGAGACCACCGGCAGCAAGACCGTCGTGTTGGTCGATTCCGGGGAGCGCCGCATGCTTTGGCAGCCCTTTTCAGACCTGAACAAAGGGGTCTACCGACTCGATCGAAACCTCTACAAGAACGCCTATGGCAACAAGGTAATTTTCGAGGAAGTGAACCACGACCTCGGGCTCACCTTCCAGTACCAATGGGCGGCCAGCGAGAAGTTTGGCTTCGTCCGTCACGCCAAGTTGATGTCGACCGGATTCGCTTCCGTGAAGGTGAGCGTGCTCGACGGCATCCAGAACATCCTGCCCTACGGCGTGCCTGAGGGCCTCCAGCGAGGCAGCAGCAACCTGGTGGACGCGTACAAGAAGTGCGAACTCGAGGAAGGCAACCTCGGCCTGTACGCCTTGAGTGCCATCATCTCCGACAAGGCTGAGCCGAGCGAGGCCCTGAAGGCCAACGTCGTGTGGTCCATCGGCTTGGACTCCCCCAAGGTGCTCTTGTCTTCCAAGCAGCTTCCCGCCTTCCAATCCGGCGGAACCGTGGTCACCGAAACCGACATCAAAGCGGAGCGCGGGGCTTACTTCGTCCAATCCGACTTCGAATTGGCGGACGGCGCCACCCAAGAATGGATGATGGCCACGAACCTGGGCCAATCCATTCGGGGCGTCGTTCAACTGAAGCAAGACCTGAAAACACCCGACGCGCTGAAGCAAGCGTTGCTCGAAGACATTGAGGAGGGCTCACAGCGCCTCATTGAGCTGGTCGCCGCCAGCGACGGGTTGCAGCTCACCGCCGACCGCCGCCGCAACATCCGCCACTTCGCCAACACGATGTTCAACATCATGCGGGGCGGCATCTTCGACGAGAACTACACCATTGAACGGGCCGACTTCATGGCCTACATCGACCGGGCCAACCACAAGGTCTTCTTCAAGAAGTCTGACCTCATGCAAGGGTGGCCCGAGACATTCGACTTGGCCTTCTTGCAATCCCAGACCGGCCAAGACGACGACCTCAACTTCCAGCGTCTGTGTGCAGAGTACATGCCCTTGAAGTTCAGCCGCCGCCACGGCGACCCCAGCCGTCCTTGGAACCGCTTCTCCATCAACCTGCGCGACGAGGAGACCGGGTCGAAGATTTTGGACTACCAGGGCAACTGGCGCGACATCTTCCAAAACTGGGAAGCCTTGGTGCACTCCTACCCCGAGTTCATCGAGGGCATGATTTTCAAGTTCTTGAACGCGACCACCTTCGACGGGTACAACCCGTACCGCGTGTTCAAGGATGGCTTTGAATGGGAGACCATCGAGCCAGACAACCCTTGGTCGTACATCGGCTACTGGGGTGACCACCAAATCATCTACCTCCTGAAGTTCCTGGAGTTCTTGCAGGACTACTACCCCGAGAAACTCGAGGACTGCTTCCAAAACGACTCGTTCGTCTACGCCAACGTCCCTTACCGGATCAAGCCCTACGACGCGCTCCTTGAGGACCCCAAAAACACCATCGATTACGACCACGAGGCAGGCCAAAAAATCGACCTGAAGCGCGGCGAAATCGGCGGCGACGGCGCCCTTCTTCGGGAGACCCACGTCTTCATCTACAAGGTGAACTTCATCGAGAAGTTGATGGCCACCATGCTCGCCAAAGTCGCCAACTTCATCCCCGAAGGCGGCATTTGGATGAACACCCAACGCCCAGAGTGGAACGACGCCAACAACGCCCTTGTGGGCAACGGCGTGTCCATGGTGACGCTGTACTACCTCCGACGTTTCTTGGTCTACTTCCAGGACATCCTTGCGAAGACCAACCACGAAGAGGTCTCGGTGTCTGAGGAGTTGCTGGATTGCTTCCGCCGCATCGACGCCACCCTGCGCGAGCATCAGGGGTTGACGTCTGGCGACATTTCCAACGCCCAGCGCCGCGCCATCTTGGACGGGTTGGGCACCGCATCCAGCGATTACCGTCACAAGATTTACAAGGAGGACTTTTCTGGCCGCAAGGGCACGTTGGCCCTGTCGGACCTCGTGAGTTTTGTGGAAGTGGCGCTGTCGCACCTCGAGCACTCGATCCAAGCCAACAAGAGGACCGACGGGCTGTACCACGCGTACAACCTGATGACTGTGGAAGCGGACGGCGGCGTGGACATCATGCACCTGCCTGAAATGTTGGAAGGTCAAGTGGCCGTCCTCAGCTCGGGATTGCTCGGCGCATCTGAGAGCCTTGAGGTGCTCGACGCTTTGAAAGCCAGCGCCCTTTTCCGAGAAGACCAGTACAGCTACGTGCTCTACCCCAACAAGGACCTGCCGAGGTTCCTGGACAAAAACAACCTGGACCCCAAGGCTGTGGAAGACTCTGCGCTGCTGACCCAACTTCTGGCAGACGGCAACCAGGACATCGTCACCCAGGATTGCTTGGGCGGATTCCACTTCAACGGCAACTTCCACAACGTGAAAGCCCTCCGAGCCGCGTTGGCTGAACTTCCCGCCTCGTACAATTCCTTGGTGACTGCGGGCCAGCAAGACGTGGAGGCGATCTACGAGGGCATCTTCAACCACAAGGCGTTCACGGGTCGATCGGGCACGTTCTTCGGGTACGAAGGCTTGGGCTCGATCTACTGGCACATGGTGTCCAAGCTCCGTTTGGCGGCGTTTGAGGTGACCCAGGAGGCGGTGGCGCAGCAAGAATCTGCTGAAGTGGTGGGTCGTTTGTTCGACCACTACTTCGAGATCAACGCGGGCATAGGTGCACACAAATCGCCCGAACTCTACGGCGCGTTCCCCACCGACCCCTACTCCCACACCCCAGGGGGCAAGGGCGCCCAGCAACCTGGCATGACCGGCCAAGTGAAGGAAGACCTGCTTTGTCGCTTCGGCGAATTGGGCGTTCGGGTGTCAGAAGGCAAAATTCACTTCAACCGTGCTCTCCTGCATGCCGAAGAGTTCTTGTTCAGGCCGGCGACTTTTGAGTACGTCGACGTCACCCAAACTTGGCAAACCGTCGAATTGCCTGCGGACAGCCTGGCCTACACCTTGTGCCAGGTGCCTGTGGTGCATCTCCGTGGCGACAGCCCTTCGATTGAGCTCGCCTTGGCCGACGGCCGCACGCAGCGGTTCGATGGACTGGAACTGGACCTCGAATGGAGTCGGAAAATTTTCCGCCGCTCCAACGACGTGGCCCGAATGACCGTCACGGCTTGACCGCTGGGCCATGTGCATGCTGCCCTTGTTGACTCCCACATGTGACGCTTTGGCGCGGACAGGAGGATTCTTGGTCGTTCTGTTGTGTTTGACCGCGACCTTCACTTCGTGCGGAGACGCCAACCCAACCGACCCCATGAAACACCTTTCGGCCGCTGAACTTTTGGGCAACCCCGACTATCTCGCCATCTCGTATGGTGGGTACAGGGGGACCAGCCGTGCGGAGCAACCCACCCTCGACCAGCTGAAAGAAGACATGCGCATTCTGCATGCCATGGGCATTCGGTTCTTGCGCACGTACAACGTCCAACTGCCCCACGCCTCCAACGTGGTCAAGGCCATCGCGGACTTGAAGCAGGAGGAGCCAAGCTTCGAGATGTACGTGATGCTTGGGATTTGGATAGATTGCGAGGGTGCGTGGACAGGCTCCCCCAACCATGCCGAGCAAGACTTCGAAGCCAACGAGGCAGAGATTGGCCGGGCGGTGGCCTTGGCCCAAGCCCACCCAGACATCGTCAAGGTGTTGGCCGTCGGCAACGAAGCCATGGTGCACTGGGCCGCGTCCTACTTCGTGGCGCCCGGGGTCATCCTGCACTGGGTGAACCACCTCCAGGACCTGAAAGCCCAAGGCGACCTTCCCAGCGACTTGTGGGTCACCAGTTCAGACAACTTCGCCTCGTGGGGAGGTGGCGGGCCGGAGTACCACAACGCCGATCTCGACAGCCTCATCCAAGCGGTGGACTTCGTGTCCATGCACACGTACCCGTTCCACGACACGCACTACAACCCCACGTTCTGGAAGGGTGAGGGACTCGACCCGCACGATGTGGATGGCGCGATGGCGCGGGCCGTGGCCTACAGCCAAAACCAGTACGCCCAAGTGGTGAACTACGTGCGACG
>DKNS01000201.1:0-7397 GCA_002469765.1 Flavobacteriales bacterium UBA7382
GTCATAGACCACGGCGGCGCCAGCACCTCCCAAGGTGTACGACGCACGAATGCACAGCGGGTAACCAAACTCTTGGGCCACCTCCTTTCCTTCCAAGAAGCTCTTGGCCGTGGTTTGTGGGGCCATCGGGATGTCAATTTCCTCCATGAGGTTCCGGAAGGCCTCACGGTTTTCCGTGATCTCAATCGCATCGGTGTTCACCCCAATCATCCGGACGTCATATTCTTCCCAGACGCCCATCTCCTCGCACTTGATGGCCAGATTGAGGGCTGTCTGGCCTCCCATGGTGGGCAACACCGCATCGATGTTGTGCTTCTCCAAAATCTTGACGATCGACTCCGGCTCGAGGGGTTCGAGGTAGATGTGGTCTGCCACGACCGGGTCGGTCATGATGGTGGCGGGGTTCGAATTGATCAGGGTGACTTCGATGCCTTCTTCCCGGAGGCTTCGCGATGCCTGGCTTCCAGAGTAGTCGAATTCACAGGCTTGTCCAATGACAATCGGTCCGCTTCCAATGATGAGAACCGACTTGATGCTGTTGTCTTTGGGCATTTTTTTTTTATCCGAGCGGATCGACTTTTTGTTTTCGAACCATTCGGGCAGAGAAAAGAAGACCAAACGTTGTGGACCGCTGGCAAAATTAGAGCATCGCATGCCGTGAATGGCATGCCTTGTGACCTGTCGTTTTCCACAAAAAACCCACCGCCCCGACCTTTGTCGCATGAAGACCTCATGGACAGACCAAGGTTGGCATTGGAATGCGGTGTGGCAAGCCCCACAACATCCCCTCACTCGGGTGGTGGTCGCCTTTCATGGTTTTGGCCGTCCATGCGAGGAAATGCTGGCCTACTTGCCTTTGTACGAGGTGGGCACCGCCATGCTTTCGGTGGGTGTCGCACACCAAAATGGAAGCCATCCGCCGTTGGACGGCCCCACCCAGGCAGTCCTCAAACCTGAACACATGGCCACGACATTGGACGCCTGGCTGGAAGACCTGGTCGGGACCAACCTGCAAAACATCTGCCTTGAATTGCTCGGCTATTCCCTGGGTGGCCGCATTGCCATGGCGCTGCTGGAGTGCCAACCTGAACGATGGAATGGTCTCACCCTGTTGGCCCCTGACGGTTTCAAGAAAAACACCTTGTACAGGTTTGTGGTGGAAACAGCTGCAGGCCGCGCCTCATGGATTTGGATGGACCGCCACGCGAGTGGCATTCGAGCGTTGATTCGAAGTTTGCGCAGGGCGCGAATCCTCCCTGCCCATTTGGAGCACTTTGCCTTGCATCACACCGAAGACCACGAGATGCGCACGTTGGTGTCCAACACCTGGATGACGAACCGCATGTTTTGGCCCACCAAGGCTGGCATGCATCGCTCCTGGACCCAAATGGCCCAGCTTGGAGGGCATGTGCACGTCGTATTCGGGGACCGAGACGCCATCATTCCACGATCTTGGGCTCGAGGATGGGACCAACTTGTCGACCACCCCCAGGTGCGGTTTTTGACCATTCCCGCCGGCCATGTGATGCACCACATCTCCATTGTTCAATCGTTGAAACGCACTATATTTCCCAGTGATGACTGAATTGAGCACTTGGCAAGACGGCCTGAGGCAAGACATGTTGCTTGGCCAGAAAAGGCTCGCCGTCTTGGTGGACCCAGAAAAGGTCCCTCGCGGAGATGGGTGGCTGGACTTGATCAACGCCATCCAACGCAGCCAAGCCACAGACGTGTTTGTGGGAGGGAGTCTGGTGGGTGAAGGAAAAACAGCCCCTTTGGTGCGGGCCTTGAAACAAGTGATCACCCACCCTGTGGTTTTGTTTCCTGGCGCGCCCAACCAAGTCGTTCAAGGGGCCGACGCGTTGCTGTACCTCAGCCTGATTTCTGGCCGCAACCCCGACTTGCTCATTGGGCGGCATGTGGAATCCGCGCCAAGGATCGTCAAAATGGGCATCCCCACGGTTGCCACAGGCTACATGTTGCTTGGCGACCCTCCCCTGACGGCGGCAGCGTACATCTCTCACTCGCTCCCCATCCCCATGCACAAGCCGGAGCTCGCGGTGGCCACCGCGCAAGCTGGGTGTTTGCTCGGGATGCAGTGCATTTTCATGGATGCCGGTAGCGGCGCAGGCACTCCCATATCTGCCGAAGTCATTTCAGCCGTCCGCCAAGCCGTGGACGTCCCCATTGTCGTGGGGGGAGGCATGACCTCCCAAAACGATTTGGATCGCGCTTGGGAGGCCGGTGCCACTTGTTGCGTGATGGGCACGGCAATCGAACAGGACCCCGAGGTCCTCGACCGTCTGGTCACCAACTCCTTCAGAATCCGACCGCAAGGGTGACAAACCCATGCGGTCCCGCCTGAGGGTACACGTAATTTTCTGTCGTCTCTGAACCCGGACCTCCGTAGCGGTAGCTGTAGGTCCAACCTGTCGCGCTGTACACCGCATCCATCAAGTTGTTTCCGAACACAGATAGGCTCACGTTCTGCCCTGAAGCAAGCGTCTTCTCCGCACGCACCACCGCATCCAAGGTGGTGAAGGCGTCCAACGCTCTGCCCTCGTTGCTCGTGTTGTCCAAGAATTGGCGTCCCACATGCTTGGCGATGACGCTGAATGACAAACCGGCAAGCTTGCTGTCTTCAGTCGCCTCCAACGTGACCATGCCCATGCCAACCACATTCGGAGACAACGCCAAATCAGTGTCTTCGTGGGTCACGATGTTCACGTAATCGAATGCTCCATCGTAGTCGTAAATGGTCTCTTCGAAGAGGGCAATTTTATTTTGCGAGAACGTGGCATTCCCGTCAAAGCGAACCACAGGTGACACTTGAATCCCCGCCTCCAACTCCACACCACGTCGATAGCTGTCCGCCACATTCACGCGCACCACATTCCCGACGTCGTTCAACTGGCCGGTGGCCGCGAGCTGGTCGGTGTACTGCATGTTGTACAACGTCGCACCGAAGGCCCAATTCTCGCCGCGCACTTTGGTACCCGCCTCCACGTCCACAAGGCGCTCTGGGCGGAGTGGGGTGTCTTGGGGAGAGTCCAAATAGTCAGAGCGCGCAGGTTCCCGGTGGGCCACCGCCACAGACAAAAATCCTTGGACGTTGTCCGAGGGCACCCAAGTCAATCCCGCCTTGGGGTTGAAAAAGGTCAACGTGTCTTGGACGTCAATTTCGCTGTAGTCGTTGTCACGCCCGGTCGTGTTGTAGTTGACGTGGCGCACTTGGGCCTCGGCGTGCCAGCGCAGCGCTTGCACTTCTCCTGACCACTTTCCAAACCCACTTACATCGTACTTCTCCCCCACGCTGCGGTAGTACTCGTCGTCGGGCTCCACGCCGGCTGACATGTCCATCCAAATCAATCGACCAAAATGATCCCCCACGTAAGACGACGCCGAGACGCCATACACCTGCTCCAGCGCTCCTGTGCGACTGGACACGGTCCAAGAGGAACCCATAAAACTGTTGTCCAACCAACGGCGACGGACCAAGTCTGTGGTGAAAGCTGTGTCTGTGCCCATGATGAGTGGGGCAAATCCGTAGTCCGCCAAATCGTCGCCTCGGCGGAACTGCTCCCAGAATCCTGCGCCCGAGGTGCCGTACACCACGCCGCCAAGGGTCCAGTTGCCCCAGGTTTGGTCGAGGTGAACCTGCAGGTGATCCTGGCGGTAGTCGTCCACTTGGTTCTCGTAGCGGTAGTAGTTGTGTTGGCCTCGTCGTGCGACAAGGTCGTCCAAACGAACCGTGTCCGCCCCGTAGCCATACTCGCCGCTGCTCGCCGCCCAAGATCGAATGTCCTCTTCCGTGGATTCAGGGTTGGCGGCAATTTGAGGCACGCCATACCACGCCTGGTAGGTGCGCTCATGACCCAAAGTCGTTGTCAACGACAAGCGACCCGATTCCCAACGTTTGGCCACCCGTCCGTACAGCGAACTCAAATCGCTGGTGGCTCGATCGATCCAACCATCAGAGGTGATGCGCGATGCACGGCCCTCGAAAGACCATCCCCCGTCCAACATGCCTGTGTTCCAGGCAAGCGTCCGACGCTGGGTCCCGAAGGAGCCGCCGCCCAGCACCGCTCGGACGCCGGGCTTGGCCAACGTACCCAACGTGTTGACCGACACAGTCGCCCCGAATGCGGCAGGTCCGTTGGTGCTGGTGCCCACGCCACGCTGGATTTGCATCCCAGTCATGCTGCTGCCCAAGTCTGGCAAATCCACCCAGAACACCCCTTGAGATTCGGCGTCGTTGAGCGGAACCCCGTTGATGGTCACGTTGATGCGGCTTTGGTCTACGCCGCGAATGCGCAACGCGGTGTACCCCACGCCATGCCCTGCATCCGAAGTCACCACCGCCGAGGGCGTCAGGCGCAACAGAAAGGGCACATCCTGCGCCGCGTCTTGGGCTTGAATGTCTTCGATGGCCAAATTGGTCACCGAAAACGGATCCTTGTCGCCCGCCTGCAACGCAGACACCGTGGCGGTGGACACGGCGAGGGTGTCGACGTCCAGCTGGGCAAAGGCCCCAAGGCTTAATCCCGTCGAACAAAACACGACCGCGCTGCGGCGGAGGTGCGATGCAAATTGAAATGATTGTGTCATCGTATGTGGTTTTTACGTGACACAGGAGACCAAAGGGCCCCAATGGCCACCGCCCAAGGCGGTGAAATCGCTTCCTTCCCGGCATGACCCGGGCAGGTTCGGAGGGTGTAATCTCAGCCTTTAGGCACCCCTGCGTCGGGACAAATGTAGCTTAACTTAGATCTTCTCGAAATGTCCCCAACTCAAGCCACCATCCTGGAACAACAAGCCGCCCTGCAAGCCAGCGGTGAAGCAGCAAGGGTCTTGCTGAAGGCCTTGCCCAAAGGCGACGAGGAACTCTGCATCTCGAAGAAGGCCGACGGGTCGTTGGTCAGTTCCGCAGACCTGGCTTCTCAGCAAGCCATCCAAGCCTGCCTGCAAGGCACAGGCGCCCCCATCCTCAGTGAGGAGGCAGCCGCACCACCTTTTGAGGCGCGGCGGCATTGGTCCAGGTACTGGCTTGTCGACCCACTCGACGGCACCGAGTCTTTCTTGAAAAGCCGGTCCGGGTTTGCCGTGAACATCGCGCTGTGCGACAGCACCGGCCCCATCTTTGGCGTGGTGGCCGACCCCCTTGCCAACCGAATGTACCTCGGCGGCGTGGGGGTGCCTGTGCAAGTGGCTCCTTTGGACGCATCGACCGTCAAGCCCCTTCACCCCTCCCCCATTCAAAGGCCTTACCGGCTCGTCACCTCATGGGTGGAGGAAGCCAAGCTTCAAGACTTGGTCCCTCCCCACATCGACCCGACCGACGTGGTGTCACGCCCGGTAAGCGGGGCATTGAAATTTTGCCAACTCGCCACAGGCGACGCCGAAATCCACGCACGGACAGGACCCTACATGGAATGGGACTGTGCGGCTGGAGACGCCATCCTTCGGGGCATGGACATCGACGTGGTGGACCTTCTGGGCCATCGGCTGAAATACAACTCCGAGAGCTTGCGCGTCCATGGGTTGCGTTGTTCCAGGGTTTGACCTTGGTCTGGACAAGATGGGTCAGCGGTAGAGTGCGTCCCGGTAGGGACCGCCGTCAAACTCCGCCAACATCTCGAGGTAATTCCGGTGGCGTGATTCGGCGACGTCGCCCTCCTTCACAGCTTGGATGACTGCACAACCGGGCTCTTTGTGGTGCATGCAGTTGTGAAACTTGCATTCCGGAAGACGACGAAAGAACTCGGGGAAATGGTGGTTCAACGTGTCGCGCTCCAACGTCACCAACCCAAACCCCTTGATGCCCGGCGTGTCCACCAGAAACCCTCCATCTGGCAGCGCGTGCATCTCGGCGAAGGTGGTGGTATGGCGACCTTTATGATGAGATTCGCTGACTTCAGCCGTTCTCAATTTAAGGCCAGGAATCAGCTCGTTGATCAAGGTGCTTTTGCCCACACCTGAGTGGCCGGAAAGAACATGGATGCCCATGGCAAGCTCCGCACGAAGCTCGTCCAGTCCCTCGCCGGTATGCGCACTGACTTCGAGCCACCCGTACCCGGCATCGCGGTAAACTGAGGCGAGCACCTCGGTTTGAGTCCGTTCCTCCGCACCCAACGCATCGATTTTGTTCAAAACAACCGTGGTCGGAATGCCATACGCCTCTGCCGTGACCAAAAAACGGTCCATGAACCCTGTGCTTGTCCGTGGGGCAGACAGGGTCACCACCAAAAAGGCGCGGTCCAAGTTGGCCGCCACCACATGGCTTTCATGGGACAGATTCACAGATTTGCGCACGATGCAATTCTTGCGGGCCTCAATGCGACGAATGACACCTGTGCCGTCGTCTTCCACTTCAAAATCCACCTGATCACCCACTGCGACCGGGTTGGTGGAGCGGTAGCCTTTCAGCCGCAGTTTGCCGGCAGGCCGGCAAGACACAACCTCTCCTCCGGGACCTTGGACGTCGTACCAAGACCCTGTGGTGCGCAACACCAAACCTTGAAGGGGA
The DNA here is from genome assembly GCA_002469765.1 of Flavobacteriales bacterium UBA7382. Taxonomy (GTDB): domain Bacteria; phylum Bacteroidota; class Bacteroidia; order Flavobacteriales_D; family Sanyastnellaceae; genus UBA11663. The sequence goes on from DKNS01000201.1 coordinate 6,527, forward strand.
CTCAAGCGGTCAGAGATTTGAACTGGGCCTCCAATCCGCCTGGCGCATTCACCATGTCGTTCAAGGGTGCGTCGGCCACAATCTCGCCCAACCGGATCAACACGACCCGGTCGCACATCGCCTCCACTTCCTGCATGATGTGCGTGCTGAGCACCACGGTGCGGTCTTTCCCCAAACTTCGAATGAGCGCACGGATGTCCACCAATTGGTTGGGGTCAAGGCCTGATGTGGGCTCGTCCAAGATGAGCACCTCCGGGTCGTGCAAGAGCGCTTGAGCCAAGCCAACACGTTGACGATAGCCCTTGGAAAGATGACCAATGGTCTTGCTCTGTTCAGGGGTCAACCCGACTTCGCGAATCACTTCGGCCACGCGCGCTTTTCGGTCTGCCACCTTGTGGAGTCCCGCCACAAACAGCAAGTACTCCTGGACGTACATCTCTTCGTGCAACGGGTTGTGCTCTGGCAAGTACCCGACGCGCTTTTTGGTTTCCAACGGGGCCTCCGCCACGTCAAAACCGCACACTTCCACCCGGCCTTCTGAGGGAGGCAAATACCCCGTGACCAAGCGCATCAACGTGGACTTGCCAGCACCGTTGGGGCCCAACAGACCCACGACTTCGCCTTTGCCAATCCGCAATTCCACCCCGTTCAGGGCCAGTTGCGACCCGAAGTGCTTCTGCACGTTGTCAACCCAAATGGACATGACGCGAAGTTACCCCCTGTCCGGAAGTTTGGCGCACGAAAAAACCGCATCCCTGTGAGGATGCGGTTTCGGGTGTTTTCAGAATTGCCAGACCGATCACATCATGCCCCCCATGCCGCCGCCCATGGGCGGGCCAGCTGGTGCAGGTGTCTCTTCTGGAATGTCGGT
>DKNS01000201.1:7788-16395 GCA_002469765.1 Flavobacteriales bacterium UBA7382
GTGACTTTGGTGGGGTCGATCACACCGGCTTCGAAGAGGTTTTCAAAGACCTCGGTGCGCGCATTGTAACCAAAGTCGCCTTCGCCCTCACGCACTGCATTCACGACCACCGCACCTTCGCCACCGGCATTGGCCACGATTTGACGCAAAGGCTCTTCAATGGCGCGAAGCACAATCTTGATGCCTGTGGTTTCATCCTCATTCTCGCCTTCCAACTCTCCGAGCTTCGAGGCAATGCGGATGTAGGCTGTGCCACCACCAGGCACGATGCCTTCCTCCACCGCAGCGCGTGTGGCGTGCAAGGCGTCGTCCACACGGTCCTTCTTTTCTTTCATCTCAACCTCCGTAGCTGCGCCCACGTAGAGCACCGCCACGCCGCCGGCCAACTTGGCGAGGCGCTCTTGGAGCTTTTCACGGTCGTAGTCCGAGGTGGTCGTTTCGATTTGGGCCTTGATTTGACCCACGCGGGCCTCGATGCCTGCCTTGTCGCCAGCACCGTTCACCACGGTGGTGTTGTCCTTGTCGATGGTGATTTTCTCCGCCGTGCCCAAATCGGCAATGGTGGCGTTTTCCAACTTCAAGCCAGTCTCTTCAGAAATCACCTGACCTCCGGTAAGGATGGCGATGTCTTGGAGCATGGCCTTGCGTCGGTCTCCGAATCCTGGGGCCTTGACGGCCGCCACCTTCAAAGCGCCGCGGATTTTATTGACCACCAAGGTGGCCAGCGCCTCGCCGTCCACGTCTTCTGCGATGATCAGCAACGGACGTCCACCTTGCGCGGTTTGCTCGAGCACGGGCAAGAGGTCCTTCATGTTGGAAATCTTCTTGTCGTGGATCAAGATGAAGGGATTCTCAAGCTCCGCTTCCATCTTGTCTGGGTTGGTCACGAAGTAAGGTGAGAGGTATCCGCGGTCGAATTGCATGCCTTCCACAGTCTTCACATCAGTTTCAGTGCCCTTGGCCTCCTCCACAGTGATGACGCCTTCGTTGCCCACCACCTTCATCGCCTCTGCAATCAAAGATCCGATGGCCTTGTCGTTGTTGGCAGAAATGGTGCCAACCTGCTCGATTTTGCTGTTGTCGCTGCCCACTTCACGGCTGAGTTCGCGCAGTCCAGAGACAATGGCTTGCGACGCCTTGTCCATGCCGCGCTTGAGATCCATGGGATTGGCACCAGCAGCCACATTGCGAAGGCCTTCGGCCACCAACGCCTGAGCCAGGACCGTCGCCGTGGTGGTGCCGTCGCCGGCCACGTCGGCCGTCTTGCTTGCCACTTCCTTCACCATTTGGGCCCCCATGTTCTCCACAGGATTCTCAAGCTCGATTTCCTTTGCCACAGACACACCATCCTTGGTGATGGAAGGTGCGCCAAATTTCTTGTCGATGACCACGTTGCGACCCTTTGGGCCCAACGTCACCTTCACCGCATCCGCCAACGCATCCACGCCTGCCTTGAGGTTGGCGCGGGCGTCGCTGTCAAATTGAATGTCTTTTGCCATGATTTAAAATGTTCAGAGTTTGGGTTTCAGAGGATGGCCAAAATGTCGGCTTCCCGCATAATCATGTAGTCTTGGCCCTCGAACTGCAACTCGGTGCCCGAGTACTTTCCGTAGAGCACGGTGTCGCCCTCCTTCACCGTGGTGGGCTCGTCTTTCTTGCCTGGCCCCACAGCCACGACAGTGCCTCGCTGGGGCTTTTCCTTGGCCGAATCCGGAATGATGATTCCGCTTGCGGTCTTTTCTTCTGCGGCTGCGGGCTCTACGAGCACACGATCAGCCAAAGGTCGAATGTTGACAGACATGGTGTTGAATTGTTTTGGTGGTTCTGTTTGTCGGTGCATTTGCACGCGGCGGTAAGGGCGATTTCCGTGCCAACCGTCAACGGGCCACACGGCAATGACAAGGCTGTCATGTTCTGGGTTCAAAGCACGACACCCTGTCAGCGGGGCTGACAGGGTGTCGTTGTTACACCGCATGGGCGTGCGAGGCGTGGTTTAAAATCACTCCATGGTCTCAATTGGCGCCGCCGTGGGGGCGAAGCTCTCGTCCACGCCAACATCCAAAGAACCGTTGCCGGCGAAGCTTCCCACAAGGATGCAAAGCACGAACAGGGCTGCAGCCAAGTACCAAGTGGCTTTCTCCAAAAAGTTGGAGGTGCGTTGCACGCCGCCGATTTGGCTAGCCCCCTGAAAACCATTGGCGAGTCCTCCTCCCTTGGGGTTTTGGACCAAAATCACTGCTCCCAAGAGGAAGCACACAATCAAAATTACGACGGTCAATAAAGTAGTCATGGTCTGAGATTCAAGTGTTGCGCAGCTTTTTGAGCTGGGCCGCAAAATAAACACTTTTTTCCGGGTATTTCAAAGCCAACAGCTTGTAAGCTTTGCGGGCACGGCCCATTTGGCCTTGTTGGGCGTAGAGTTTGGCCATGGTTTCGGTGACCAAGCTGGGGTCTTCCACGAGCCCTTGTTGCGCCCAATCTCCCGTGGATTCGAGGGCATCTCGGACCGGTCCAATCTTGATGTCTCCCTTGGCCAAGAATGCGTCAATCAATGCGGCGGCGCCCCGCTCTGCAAGGTCATCTTGACCGAACCCGGTTTCCCTTGCGCGCTGCTGCAGCCAGCGACCAAACAACGACGTCGGTGCCGCTTGAGTGGCCAACGCAGGCATGGGCACGCCTTCGGTGCGCTGCACCTCGTCCTGCGATTCCTCTTCAGTCCATTCGGACACCTCATGTTCCAAGGTTGAGGCGATGGCCGCCACCATGGCGTCCCGGGCATGCTCCTCCAATTCCACTGGGACCTCTTCTTTGACGGCAGGGGCAAGGTCGGACGCCGCTTCGTTCACTTCGTCCGTGGTCGCTTCGTTGTCGTGCCACACCAATTTGACCAGCTCATCTTCAGTCACCTCCGGCGCGGCGAGCACTTCTCGGTGAATGTGTTGGGCGGCTTCCAAAAGGGCTGGCCCCATCAAGGCCTGGAACAAGGCACGGCGAGAAGGCACATGCGCCCCGGCAGCAAGCAAATCTTCGTTTCGATTCAAATCCTCTGACAAATAAGAGGCTTTTGCCAACCACAAGCGCAACACTCCGCTGTAGGGATACCGCGCCACCAACTCACGCAATGTGGACACGTCAGAGGCGTTTGGTCCTTGCTTGACCCAGGTTTGGAATTGCGCGGCGTTCATCGTGAATCACCAATTTCCCAAAGTGGCGTTGAACACATCTTGAGAGAACAACTCGCCCAGTTCTTCCACAATCGCGTCTTCTTGAGAAAAGACGTCCTGGTCGCTAGGGACATCCACGTAGCGAGTGAAGGAACGCTCCATGGTCAAAGATGGATCGCGTTCGTTCACGTAGTTCAAGACCAGTTGCACCGACACTCGGTTGGCACCTGCCGTCTCGTCACCTTGCACATTGATTGGTCGCACTTCCCAAGACACCACGCGGGCGCTGAATTCCAATTCTCCATCTTCCACCAAACGCAACGTACTTTGACGCTGGACCCGATCTCGCAGCGCCTCGGACAAGGTTTGAGCGGCCGTGGCTGACACCAAGGGATGGGCGGGTTCAAAATCCTGCACGGAAAAAGTGGTGGCGCCAGACGTTTGAGCGCCGTAAGGCGAGTACACCCCACAAGCGTGGATCCCGGCTAGGACCAAAACCATCCAAGCGACATGCACAACAAAGCGATGGAGAGGCCAACTCATTTGAGGTCGTATTCCTTGATTTTCCGATACAACGTGCGCTCTGAAATCCCCAGCTCCTCCGCAGCGTGCTTCCGCTTGTTGCGATGCTTCTCCAAAGCGCGTCGGATCAATTCCCGTTCGGAATCCTGCAAGGACAGAATCGCGTGCTCCATGGGGGCGTGCTGAGCCTCCTCTTCATTCCCAATGTGCCCTGTGTATTCAGGCAGAGCAGGCAAACCTGACGTTTGTGTCTCGGTTCTTTGGGCCATGTCCTGGTTGAACACGCGCTGAACGAGTTCAGCCTCTTCTCGTCCGCCTTTCAATCCACCGTTTTTGATCATCGACAACACGAGTTGCTTGAGGTCATTCAAGTCTCCTTTCATGTCGAAAAGGACCTTGTACAAGATCTCCCGTTCGTTCATGCTGCTGGCCTCGTTGTCGCTGTCCATGGCGCTCGGCAAGCGGCTGCGGTGCGTTTCCGGCAAGTACCCGAGCAGCGTATCCGCATCGATGCGTCTGCCGGTCTCGAGGATGCTCATTTGCTCCGTCACATTCTTCAGCTGACGGATGTTTCCCGGCCAAGGATAATTGCCGAGAATCTCCACCGCCTCTTCATCCAGGCTGAGTGGGGGCATGCGGTATTGCTCGCTGAAGTCGGTGGTGAACTTGCGGAACAAAAGATGGATGTCTCCCGCACGCTGACGAAGCGGCGGAAGATGAACAGGAACTTGGCTGAGGCGATAGTACAGGTCCTCCCTAAAACGGCCTTGATCGATGGCCTTGTCGAAGTCCACGTTGGTCGCCGCCACGACTCGGACGTCGGTTTTTTGGACCTTGGATGACCCCACTTTCATGAACTCTCCCGTTTCCAGCACGCGAAGCAGTCGGACCTGAGTGGTCAGTGGCAACTCGGCCACTTCGTCCAGGAAAATGGTGCCGCCGTTGGCTTCTTCAAAGTAGCCTTTTCTCATGTCGGTGGCCCCGGTGAAGGCCCCCTTCTCGTGGCCAAACAACTCTGAATCGATTGTGCCCTCAGGAATGGCACCGCAATTCACAGCCACGTAAGGACCGTGTTTTCGGGCGCTGAACTGGTGCACGATGCGCGGCATGACTTCCTTGCCTGTGCCACTTTCACCCAGCACGAGAACACTGATGTCGGTGGCCGCGACTTGGGCGGTGACGTTCAAAGCACGCTCCAAGGCAGGAGCAGTGCCCACAACCCCAAACCGACGTTTCAGCGACCCAACGTCCATCGGATTCAGCTTTGGGCGAGTTCGTCGGTGACTTCACCCTTCAACGTCACCGCGGAACAATCTGTGGTTCGCACGTTCACGTATTGACCTGGCTTCAGGTCGCCTTTCGGAAAGACCACCACCGTGTTGTGGGTTGTGCGGCCAAAGAACTCATCGTCCCGCTTTTTACTCGTGCCTTCAATCAGCACACGGTGCACTTGGCCAACCAGGGCTTGGGTGCGTTCCTTGCCGTGGACCATTTGACGGGCGATGACCTCCTGCAATCGGGAACCTTTGAGTTCCTCGGGGATGTCGTCCTCGTACTTACGCTCCGCCAAGGTCTTGGGGCGTTCGCTGTATTTGAACATGAATGCCATGTCGTACCGTACCTCGTCCATCAATGACAAGGTGGCTTGGTGTTCCTCCTCAGTCTCGCCGCAGAACCCTGTGATGATGTCTGTGCTGATGGCGCAGTCGGGCATGATGCGGCGGATGGCATCGATGCGGTCCAGGTACCACTCGCGCGTGTACCCGCGGTTCATTCGCTTCAGCATGTCGCTGTGGCCGCTTTGCACAGGAAGGTGGATGTACTTGCAGACGTTCTTGTGACGGGACATGGCGTGCAACACGTCGTCGGTCATGTCCTTGGGGTGGGATGTGCTAAACCTCACCCGAAGATCTGGGTTGACAGCAGCGACAAGCTCAAGCAATTCAGCAAAGCGCACCACGGGTTGTTTGTCGTCCTTGACCACCCCTTTGTTGTCAATGTTCCACTTGTACGAGTCCACGTTTTGGCCCAACAGCGTCACCTCGCGGTAGCCTTGGTCAAACAACTCTTGGGCCTCCTGCACAATCGACTGAGGGTCGCGGCTGCGCTCGCGACCACGTGTGAATGGCACCACACAAAACGAGCACATGTTGTCGCAACCGCGCATGATGCTGATGAACGCGGTGACCCCGCCCTTGTCCAAACGCACAGGGCTGATCTCGGCGTAGGTCTCTTCCCGAGAAAGCAAGACGTTGACCGCCTTTTGGCCTCCCTCCACTTGACCCACCAGATTGGGCAAATCCCGGTAGGCATCGGGCCCGACAACGAGGTCGACCAACTTCTCCTCTTCGAGCAACTTGTCGCGAAGGCGCTCCGCCATGCATCCCAAGACGCCCACCACCAGGCTGGGGTTCTTTCGTTTGTTGGCCTTGAAATGCACCAAGCGGTTCCGCACACGCTGCTCTGCGTTGTCGCGGATTGCACAGGTGTTCAACAGAACCAAGTCGGCGTCGTCCGCTTCTCGGGTCGTTTGGAAGCCTGCGTCCGCCAAGATGCTCGCCACAATTTCACTGTCGCTGAAATTCATTTGACAGCCGTAGCTCTCGAGGTACAATTTCCGCCCCGAAGCGCCGGGTCCTTGAACCACGGTTGCCTCTCCTTGCCTCGTTTCTTCCAAGGGTTGATGTCCTTCTAGCATTGTACAAATGTACGGCACTGCCAAATTGTCACCCCTTAAGGGGTACCCACAGAATGCGACCTGTTTAAGACCTTGTTCGAACGATTCTCTAAGAAAGTTGTCTTTAATTTGCGCGCCCAAACCCACTTCCATGGCTAAGAACCTCGTCATTGTAGAGTCGCCCGCCAAAGCGAAAACCATCGAAGGCTACCTCGGCAAAGACTTCGTGGTGAAGTCGTCCATGGGGCACATTCGGGACTTGGCCAAGGGCAACGAAAGCGTCGACATCGAGAACGATTTCGCGCCGAAATATGAGGTCAGCGCCTCAAGCAAAAAGGTGGTCACGGAGCTGAAATCCCTGGCCAAGAAAGCCGAGATGGTGTGGCTCGCGACGGATGAGGACCGTGAAGGAGAGGCCATCAGTTGGCACCTCATGGAGGCACTCGGTTTGCAAGCCGAGCAAACGAAGCGGATCGTGTTCTCAGAAATCACCAAGCCCGCCATTTTGAAGGCCATCGAATCGCCGCGTCAAGTGGACATCGACTTGGTGAACGCGCAACAGGCGCGACGCATCTTGGACCGGCTCGTGGGATTCGACTTGAGCCCTGTGTTGTGGCGCAAGGTCAGGCCCAAATTGAGCGCGGGCCGGGTGCAGAGTGTCGGCGTTCGCATCATCGTGGACCGAGAGCGGGAAATCGACGCGCACACAGCCGAATCCACCTTCCGGGTGTTGGGCCACTTTGGCACCGGAAAATCGGCGGTGAAAGCCACCTGCAACAAATCCTTCAAAACCGAGGAAGAAGCCCAAACCTTCCTGGCCGCTTGTCAAGGGGCCACACACACCGTTTCTTCCATTGAAACCAAACCCTCTACAAAGAAGCCTGCTGCGCCCTTCACCACGTCGACCCTGCAACAAGAGGCATCCCGGAAACTGGGGTTTAGCGTGTCGCGCACCATGGGGGTCGCGCAACGTTTGTACGAAGCTGGACGCATCACCTACATGCGTACCGACTCGACGAATTTGAGCGATTTGGCCTTGGAGGCTGCTGAAAAGCAAATCACCAAGACGTTTGGTGCTGAATACGCTGAAACACGCTCATTCGCCTCCAAATCCAAGGGGGCACAAGAGGCACACGAAGCCATTCGCCCCACCGATTTGTCCACCACATCTGTAGACGCCTCGCGCGAAGAGCAACGGTTGTACGACCTCATTTACAAGCGCACTTTGGCCTCCCAGATGGCCAACGCCAAACTGGACAAAACGGTGGCCAAAATCTCCGTCTCTGCACGAGAGGAATGGTTTGTGGCCCGTGGCGAAGTCATCACTTTCGAGGGCTTTTTAAAGTTGTACCTCGAAGGCACCGACGACGACGACGGCGTGGACGAAACCACCAAGGACATGCTTCCTGCCATGACCGAGGGCCAAGACTTGACCCGCGATGCGATTGTCGCGACACAACGGTTCAGCAAGCACCCGCCACGGTACACCGAAGCGAGTTTGGTGAAGCGCCTCGAGGAATTGGGCATTGGACGGCCCTCCACCTACGCCTCCACCATCGACGTCATGCAAAAGCGTGGTTACGTTGTGAAAGAGGACCGCGACGGGGTCAAGCGGGAATACCGAGTGTTGACTCTGAACGACAAGGCACTAACAGCTTCTTCAGAAGAGGAGAACGCGGGCCAAGAACGAGGCAAGCTCTTCCCCACCGACATCGGACTCGTGGTCAACGACTTCTTGCTCGAGCATTTCCCCAACATCCTCGACTACAACTTCACTGCGGACGTGGAGACGGAGTTTGATGTCATCGCGCAAGGCCAGCTGGACTGGCGGGCGATGCTCAAGCGCTTCTACCAGCCTTTCAAGGTGACCGTCGAAGACACCATGGAAAACGCAGAGCGCGCCTCTGGCGAACGCATTCTTGGGGTCCACCCTGAGTCTGGCGCTCAGATTTTGTGCCGCATCGGTCGGTACGGCCCGATGGCCCAAATTGGCGGTCCCGACGACGAGGAAAAACAATTCGCTTCCCTCCTGCCTGGCCAAAGCATTGAGACCCTCACCCTTGAGGAAGCCCTTGATCTGTTCAAATTGCCCCGAACTCTGGGCGAGCACGACGGCAAGAAAGTGACCGCCGCCATGGGCCGGTTTGGACCCTATGTGCGCTTCGACGGTAAATTTGTGTCGTTGAAGGTCGCCGAGGGAGACGACCCCTACACGGTAACTTTGGAGCGTGCAATCGAGCTGGT
>DKNS01000198.1:0-6456 GCA_002469765.1 Flavobacteriales bacterium UBA7382
GCCTCGCCCACCATGGCGTCGAGGTCGATGTCTTCAATCACCAAGTTCACCCCAAACACCGCATGGTAATTGACGCGGCCACTGAACACAATCTCGGAGCCGGCTTGCAGGATTTGGTCTGCGCTGTCGCCGAGCTTGGCCTTGACGGCGTCGGCTTGTCCGCGCCAAAGGGTGCCTCGCATCACGGCCAAACGTCGGCCCTCTTTCTCCTCCACAAGGTCGAGGTAGACGTGGCCCGTGGGGCCCGTGGTCAGCTTGCTGATTTCCGCCTTGAACCACAAGGGACGACCTTCGGTGACGCGTTCCAGCGTGCGCTTCAGGCTCTCTCCAAGTTGGGAAAGGGTGTAGATGGTTTTTTCAGCGGACTGCGACATACGGGCTGCGGCGTTCAGTTCGCGCCCAAGGTCCAGGAGGCACGTTGGCCATCTTCCGACACGAACAACGCCACGTGCACATGTGGCGCTTCCCATTCAAGGCGTTGGTGCATCACAACGCTTTGGTTGCTCATCACACGGCCCGCGAGGTCAGCGACCAGGAGTTGGCCTGCGACTGGTGCTGTCCAATTCCATTGACCATCATGACAAATAGGGGTGAGCAAATGCGCTTCAAGATTGTCCAACGTGGTTGTGCCTTCTTCAGGCAGGATCAGATTTGCACCGTCATAGGCGTCGCCCACAGTTCCGCCGTCGCCATCGCATGCCAAGCCGCTCATGTAGAATTTGGCATCGCCAGACCCTACTGCCGGCGCGGTCCAGGTCACTTCAAACACGTTGCTGTTGCTCAACGCGTTCTGCTCAAAGATGTGACGTCCATTGACGTCTTCGAGTTGAACGTTGCCCGCCGGCGACGAAAAGGTGCCTGCGTTGCTTCCATCCGCGAAAACCACAGTTCCCTGGGCGCCATACCGGCTGGCGTTTGTGCTTTCCACGACCATGCGCACCAAGTACTCTTGGCCAGCGAGGTAGGTGGTCACCGATTGGTTGGTCGTGGGGTCTACGATTTGCCAAGAAGAACTTGCATTTGTGCCGTCTGCGTTGTGGCACGCTGAGCACGGTGAATTGGAGCCTGGGGCGCCGGTACGGTCTTGGTTTTGTTGTTCTGCCACTCCTCCCGAGGAGGCCATGAGTCCAACGAAAGCAAAGACGCTCAAGGCGATGATGGAAATGCGGTTCATGCCGCCAAGGTCGTGAGTTTCCGCCGAACGACACTGGCGATTTCTTCACGTTTTCTTGACAAGCCAATGGCCATCGTGTGGTCGACAATCCTTCTCTTTATGGCATGATCTTTCGAACCATGCTGGGAGGGTTGATGGCATGCACTTTGCTTGCTTGTCAGCCGTCCGGAGCTCCTACGACCATGAACGCAGACAACCTTCATCCTCAACTGGCCCAAGCGGTGGTGTCCATGGTGGTCGACACCGTGGACATCGAGCAGACGCGGCAGTCCGAGCTCAACGCGTTGGCCCAATGGGTGGCGGACGAGCTGGTGGATTCGGGTCAGGTTGATTTGACCTTCATCTGCACCCACAACAGCCGACGAAGCCATTTGGCGCAGATTTGGGCTCAGGTGGGCGCAGAAGTTTCAGCGTTGCCAGGCGTGCACACGTTCAGCGGCGGCACCGAAGCGACAGCCTGCAACCCTCGAACTGTGTCGGCGATGCGTCGTGCCGGATTCGAAGTTGCCGTGCAAGACACAGCTCATGGCGAGACCAACCCTACTTACGACGTCTCCATGGGCCTAGATCTTACTGGCATGGCGTGCTTTTCCAAGAAATACACTGACGAAGCCAACCCGCAGGGTGGGTTTGGTGCTGTGATGACCTGCAGCAGCGCAGACCAAGGATGCCCGGTGGTGTTTGGGGCGGCTGCGCGGTTCGCGACACCTTACGTGGATCCAAAGGTCAGCGATGGGACGGCCGAAGAGGCGGCCACTTATGACGCGCGGAGCCGGCAGATTGGCACGGAGATGTTGTACCTGATGGCCGAGGTCAAGCGGCGAATTGGATCCACAGAAACCAAAGGGTGAACGCCGTCAGGAAGGCCAGGCCTGTCCACGCCCAAGCCTGAAGTGCTCGGCCTGGTCGGGCGTCTTCTGGAAAGTCGGGTCTGGTCACCAGACGGAGGTTCCAAAACGCGACAAGGGGTGCCGCCAAAAATGAGAGGGTGGTGGCGAGATCGACGAGTTGTTTGATTTGGCCTGAAAACAACACAACGATGGCGAGTCCGCCTGCTGCGACGGTCAAAAGGGCCACTTGACCCCAACGAACTGAAGCCTTTCGGTCCAGGGCCACAGCAAGGGATTGCGACAAGCTTCGGGAGTACCCGTCCATCACGGCCACGCAGGTGCCCATCATGGCGCTGAAGGCGGCTGCCCCCATGATGGGTGCGCTCCAGGGACCTATGCTTTTCGCGTACAGCCCCACGATGCCAGCTGCGAAGCCAGCACTTCCTGAAGGCAAGGACTCCCCTGTGCGGTGAAGCAATAGGGCGCCGAGGGTCAAAAAACCAAATGCCAAGATGGCCGAGACGCCATACCCCAAGTTGAATTCACGCAGGGTTTCACGCAGCGATGGACGGTACCCGGACGCCTCAATGCGCTCCAGGGTCCAAATGCTGTTCCAAGTGCTGAGGTCCACAGCCGTGGGCATCCAACCCATCAAGGCAATCAGGAAGGCGGCGCCGGCCGCGGTGTCCATGTCCCATTGTGGCCACTCCACTTCAGGAAGGGTTTCAGGGGGCGATGCGACGCTGAGCACCACTGCGGCCACTGTGGACAGGACGAGTGCGCTTGCAAGCAGCTTGACCAATTTGTCCAACGTGTTGAATTTGCCCACCAGCAGCAGCGACGTGGTGGCCAAAAACAGGCCCGCCGCCACCCAAGTCGTGGCAGCTTTGCCTGCTGCGGCTGAAATCCCCAGCAAGGCGTCCAGAAACGCGGCGGTTACCAAGCCCACGGCCGCCACCACAAAAAAGCCCGTGGCCAGGCCCGAGGCGAGGTAGCCCCAAGAGGCTGCGCGTCCCAGTTTCCGGTAGCCCTCAATCAATGAGGTCCCGGTGGCTGAAGCGTAGCGCGACCCGAATTCAAAGAAGGGATATTTCGCCGCGTTTGCCGCCGCCACCGCCCAGACGAGGCCAAATCCAGCGAGCGCTCCTGCTCTGGTCGATTGGACCAAGTGAGACACCCCAATGCACGTGGAAGCAAACAAGATGCCCGGTCCAAGGGTCTTCAACCACCGCTCCAGCCAGGATGCCGACATGTCAGTGAGGGAGGGGTTCGCCGTTCAACGGCTCTTTCCCTCGTTCCTTAAGGGTGTCGAGGTGCTTGTACGTCACCCACATTTTCCACCCAACAATGGCTTTTTGGAAGCTGCTCAATTGCGTCAGATCCTGCACCTTGTGGATGGAGGGCAAAAGCCACTTGTTCAGCTGCGACAGAAAGGCCCAAATCATGACTCAGCCCCGTTTTTGCTGTCGCCTCTAAAATGGTCTTCCCTGTACTTGAAGAGCACATTGAAGGTGGTCAGGCTGCCGTAAATCCGAGTGATGTATTGCTGAAGGTTCACCTTGTCCGAGTCGGACAGCTTCTCCTGGGCATTGATCTGTTGTTCCATGACGCGCAGCCGGTCGCGCACCATGACGATTTTGTGGAAGAAGGTTTCCACTGGCACCTCCTTGGCTTGCAACCCATCGTCTCCAGGTTGCAAGAAGATTGTGCCGCCGTCCCAACGGTCGCCAAGTTCGATGGGGGCGGGTTCGATGTGTTGCTCGATCCGGTAGATCTGCTCTTCAAAAACCTGCTCGATTGCCGAGGTCAAATCACCCAAGTCGACGGCCCCTTCTTCCATGCCTGCCTCCACAAGCTCCCAACTGTCGAAGGACTTGTTGAACTCCTTCTCGCCGTGCTCTTGGAAGTACACACGCCAAAAGTCACCGTCTTGGTTGAAGATGACCCCCTCACCGTAGGTGGGGTGGTTGATTTTTGCACCAAGTGTTGCCATGACATGCAAAGTGCAACATCGGCCGTGACGTACGCTTGGGGCCTTGGCTGCGTTTCAACATTGCCACGTGGGAATTTGTGGACGTTGTGTCTCGGTCCATCCGTCGCTTCCTGTGAAATTTGACAATCATGAAAGCAATGCGTTGGGATCGGTTGGGGCTTGTGGGGCTGATTTTGGTCGGCTGCTCAAGTGGGATGGTGGCGCTTGTGGGATCCAGTGAAGCGGAAGAGGAGGCGTTCACGCGTTTGACCCACCCCAAGCCGGTGGTGGCACTCCAGAGGAAGGAGGCCTTTCCCGTGCTGTTGCGCAACCGCAACGATCAAGAGGAGGCGCAGGACACGTCACAGGACCAGGACGCCCGACCGGCCAGCTCCGCGCGTACGTTGTTGCCCGAGCCCGAGCTCACACCACAACCGGTGGTGGAGTCGGTGCCCGAACCGGTGGTCGATGCGCCACGTGAGCGCCGCACAGACATCTTGCCTTGCAGCGTGTGCAAGAAGACCATGAGTGTGCCCAAGAACCCGTACACCGCTCACCAGCGAGCGGCACGCAGCTTGCCCAACAGTTTCTTCGTGAAAAACGATGTGGAGCTGAGGGCAGGAAAGCGCAACGGCAAGCTGGTCGAAGTGGAGGATGGTCGAGGCTATCGAATTGCCCGCTTGACCCACAGCCACCCTTGGTTGCTCCCTGAGACCTACCAACTGCTCCAGGACATGGGCAACGATTTCGCCGATGCACTCGAAGACACACCGTCAGAAGGGGCAATGTTCCGCGTCACCTCGGTCACCCGCACCGACAGACAACAACGCAAGTTGCGTCGTCGAAACTTGAATGCCACAGGCAGCCAAAGCACCCACAGTTACGGGGCGTCGTTCGACATCGCATTTGTCGATCGTATGGACGACAACGCCTCATGTGGCAGTCCCACGCGGGAAATGGAGCGCCTGCTCAACCGTTACCAAGACGCGGGCATCATTTACGTCATCCCTGAGGGCGGGTGCATGCACATCACACTCCGCAAACCCTGAGGCGTCAGCGCGCCACAGAGAGAAGCCCCCTACCAAGGCCGTCGGCCTGAATCAGCCACATGCCGGGCGACAAGCTTTCCAAGCGAACAGTCTCCCCTCGCCCCGAGAGCACAACTTGCCCCGACGCGACGCCGATCACCTTCCATGGCGTTGACGGGTTGGCGCCTGCCAGCCGAACTTGGTCTGACGCAGGGTTGGGATGCATGCTTAGCGCAGTGGGACGTGCTTTGGGCAGCCCATCTGTGCACGCCTCCACTCGGTCTTCAATCCACAACGCGGCGCCTAAAATCGCCAGGCCCGCACATTGGCCGTGGTCCAACGCACCGAGGTCAATGGCCTCGTGCATGGTGCTTCCCTCCGAGGTCATCCAAGACTCTGCCACCAAGGCATTTTCGTAAAAAACCTGCTCATCTTGTGTGCAGTAGTAAATCTCCAGGGGGGCCTCAGGGATCCATTGGTACACGTCGTTGTCCTGCGCGGCCAAGTTGAACGGGTGGTCGGGGTTGTTCAAGATGTCGTCCAACAAATTGGGTTGCACGAATTCTTCCAGGGTCGGGGGACAAGCGTCGTTGATGGTTTCTGCGTCGTGGGTGCCGTCCAACAGGTCCAGCATGGCGGAGGCATATGGCTCTTGGAACACCTCGTCAAGGTTGTCGTACAGCGTGCCGTAGACGCTGTTCCATCCGACCACGTTGTAGGCCAAATACGCTGGGTTGGAATAGGACTCTGCATCAAAGGTCATCGGGAATTGGGTGCCGCTGATGTCGTACGGACCGCTCCCGGGAGCCGCACCGCTCAACGTGAAATCATCGCCATAGGCGGTGGTGGTCAAGTCTCGCGCCAGCGCCATGGCGGCGTGCCCACCTTGGGAGTATCCAGAGAGGAAGTTTTGGCCGTTCAAGGTGAATCCCAATTCGCCGGAGAGCGCATCGGCCGCTTTCATCATGAAGTAGCCTGCGTCAGATTCGGATTGTGCATGCACGTAGGGGTGCATGAGTTGGCTGGTGCCCAAGCCCACGTAATCGGGCATCAACACCAATTGTCCCAGGGTGGCCATCAAGCCTCCAAATATCCCCTCAGATCCCAAGAAAGACGGTGCGTCGGTGCGCTTGAAGAGCGTGCCATGCATGTACACATGGATGGGCAAGCCGCAGGGTTCTTCAAATCCCATGGGAACAAACAACGCCCCGCTGACGTCCACCGTGTCGCCCAAGTAGGGCATGGGGTACGTGACCCGGTACATCTCGACATCGTGGTCGGCGGAAAACAAGTTGGACGGGATGCCAAATGCCGAAGCCATGGACGTAAGCTGGCTTTGAGAAAACGTGGATTGAAATTCGGCGGTTTGGGCCCAAGCAGGGGTGCCGGTGGACCAGCACAACACGGTGGCGGTGGCGAGCAGGGAGATGAAGCGTGTCATGTTGAACGGGC
>DKNS01000198.1:6849-18943 GCA_002469765.1 Flavobacteriales bacterium UBA7382
GGGGGTGAGCTTAGAGGTGGATGACCTCGTCGTACGCTGCTGCTGCCGCCTCCATCACCGCTTCACTCAAGGTGGGGTGTGGGTGGATGGTTTTGATGAGCTCATGCCCCGTGGTCTCAAGCTTGCGCAACGCCACGATTTCTGCAATCATTTCTGTCACGTTGGCTCCAACCATGTGGCCGCCGAGGAGCTCGCCGTACTTCGCATCGAAAATGAGTTTGACGAACCCATCTTTGTGGCCAGATGCGCTGGCCTTGCCTGAGGCGGAGAAGGGGAACTTGCCCACTTTGATGTCGTGTCCAGCTTCTTTGGCCGCTTCCTCGGTCATGCCCACACTTGCCACTTCAGGAAAGCAGTAGGTGCAACCAGGGATGTTGCCGTAATCGATGGGTTCAGGTTGGTGTCCGGCAATCTTCTCCACGCAGGTGATGCCCTCGGCCGAGGCCACGTGAGCCAAGGCGGGTCCAGGCACGCAATCTCCGATGGCGTAGTAGCCAGGAATGTTGGAGGCGTAGTAGTCGTCCACCATGATCTTTCCACGGTCGTGAACGATGCCACATTCTTCGAGCCCGATGTTCTCGATGTTGGACACCACCCCCGCTGCACTCAGAACCACGTCGCATTCGAGGGTTTCTTCGCCCTTTTTCGTCTTCACGGTGACTTTGCATCCGTTGCCGGAAGTATCCACCCCAGTGACTTCTGAGCTGGTCTTGATGTTGATGCCCGCCTTCTTGAAGGTGCGTTCGAGTTGCTTCGAGACTTCTTTGTCCTCCACCGGCACAATGCGGTCGACGTACTCCACCACAGTCACCTCCGTGCCGATGGCGTTGTAGAAGTAGGCAAACTCGATGCCGATTGCGCCAGAGCCTACAACGACCATCTTCTTAGGCTGCTTTTTGAGGGTCATCGCCTCACGGTAGCCAATCACCTTCTCGCCATCCTGCGGAAGCGAAGGCAATTGACGAGAACGTGCCCCTGTAGCCACAATGATGTGGTCGGCTTCAAGGGTGGACACGGCACCGTCGGCCGCGGTCACTTCGAGCTTCTTGCCGGGCAGCAACTTGCCGTTGCCCATGATCACGTCGATGTTGTTCTTCTTCATCAAAAACGTCACCCCTCCACTCATGCCTTCGGCCACGTCGCGGCTGCGCTTCACCATGCCTTCGAAGTCCACTTTGGGAGCTGCGACTTTGATGCCGTAATCTTCTGCGTGCTCGATGTATTGAAACACATTGGCGCTCTTCAAAAGTGCCTTGGTTGGGATGCAGCCCCAGTTCAAACAAATGCCGCCCAGCGCCTCACGCTCCACCACGGCGGTTTTCAAACCCAATTGCGATGCGCGGATGGCGGTCACATATCCGCCAGGCCCGCTTCCAAGAACAATCACGTCGTACTTCATGCCGCGAAGGTACTGCCTTGAAGCATTCAACTATCTTCGCATTTTCCCCAAAGAATCCACGAAAGGAACACAGCGATGAGGAACTTGATTTTGTTTGGCCCTCCAGGGGCAGGGAAGGGCACCCAGAGTGCTTTTTTGGTGAAACATTACAGCCTGGTTCACCTCAGCACTGGAGACATTTTTCGAGCCAACATCAAGGGGGAAACGGAGTTGGGGAAGTTGGCCAAAAGCTACATGAACAAAGGGCAACTCGTGCCCGACGACGTGACCATACGCATGCTTGAATCGGAGGTGGACAAGCACCCTGATGTGGCAGGATTCATCTTCGACGGATTCCCGCGCACCACAGCTCAGGCGGCTGCCCTGGATGCCTTCCTCGAAGGGAAAGGCCAAACCATCTCTTCAATGCTCGCTTTGGAAGTTCCTGAGGAAGAATTGAAGCAGCGCTTGCTGGCGCGCGCAGCCACCTCAGGCCGCGCAGACGACGCCGATCCGGCGGTCGTCCAGAAGCGCATCGACGTTTACAACGCAGAGACGGCCCCGGTGGCAGACCACTACCGCACAGCGGGCAAGTACCAAGGAATCGACGGGGTCGGCTCCATCGCAGACATCACCGAGCGGCTCACCGGTGCGATCGGCGCCTGAGGAATGGCCAGCCAAAACTTCGTCGATTACGTCAAGATTTGTTGCCGCTCCGGAAAGGGGGGGCAGGGGTCGACGCACATGCACCGCGACAAGACCACCTCGAAAGGCGGTCCAGACGGCGGCGACGGCGGTCGTGGTGGCCATGTGATCATCCGTGGCAACAACCAACTTTGGACGCTCCTCCACTTGAAGTACCAGCGCCACGTGATTGCGGCCCATGGCGAGGGAGGTTCCGGAAACCGAAAGCACGGTGGGGACGGCAAGGACGCCGTCATCGAGGTGCCGTTGGGCACCTTGGTCAAGGACGCCGAGACGGGGGAGACTCAAATTGAAATTACAGAGCATGGCCAAACTGTGGTGGCCACTGCTGGCGGGCGCGGCGGGATGGGGAACGACCACTTCAAGTCGCCCACCAACCAAGCCCCTCGGTATGCGCAGCCTGGTGAGGACGGCCAGGAGGAATGGAAAATCCTGGAGCTGAAGCTGCTCGCCGACGTCGGGCTTGTGGGGTTCCCTAACGCAGGGAAATCCACCTTGTTGAGCGTTGTGAGTGCGGCCAAGCCCGAGATTGCCGATTATCCTTTCACGACCCTGCGTCCCAACCTTGGCATGGTGGCCCACCGCGACAACAAGAGCTTTGTCATGGCCGACATCCCGGGCATCATTGAAGGTGCTGCAGAAGGAAAAGGGCTGGGTCTTCGATTCCTGCGTCACATTGAGCGCAACCCGGTGCTGTTGTTCTTGGTCCCTGCGGACTCGGACGACATTTTTGCTGAGTACCAAACTCTGCGCAAGGAACTGGAGAAGTACAATCCGGACTTGATGGAGAAGCAGCACATCTTGGCTGTCAGCAAATGCGACATGCTCGACGACGAGCTTGAGCTGGAATTGCGCCAGGAGTTGGCCCAACACTTGGAAGAGTCGCCGTTGTTCTTCAGCAGCGTGGCCCAGCAAGGGCTGCAGCCCCTCAAGGATGCTGTATGGAAAGCCATTGTGCAGGCCAACCCGTTGCTTCACAACCCCCATTTTCAATGAGCACATCGTCTTGGTTGTCGGTGGCGGAGGAAGTTCAAGATGCCCTGGCTGAGGGACGACCTGTCGTTGCCTTGGAGTCCACCATCGTGGCCCACGGCATGCCTTTTCCAGCCAACCTCGACACTGCACGTGAGGTCGAGTCCATCGTGCGCGCCCAAGGTGCCGTCCCAGCCACTGTGGCGGTGGTGGACGGCAAATTGCAAGTGGGTTGCTCGGAAGCCATCCTGCACCGCTTGGCCTCCGAATCTGGCGTTTCCAAAGTGTCCCGTCGCGACCTCCCTGTGGTGCTGGCCCATGGCACCTTGGGCGCCACCACCGTCAGCGGCACGTTGATTGGGGCGGGTCTTGCGGGGATTGGGGTGTTTGTGACCGGGGGCATCGGTGGGGTGCATCGGGGTGTGGCGGACACGTGGGACATCAGCGCGGACCTCGGAGAACTGGCCCAGCACAACGTAGCTGTGGTCAGTGCAGGGGCTAAGTCGATTTTGGATTTGCCCAAAACCTTGGAGGTCCTCGAAACCCAGGGAATCACTGTGCTGGGGTACGGCACCGATGAGTTCCCCGCGTTTTTCACACCCCGCAGCGGCTTGGCGATCGCCCACCGTGCTGATTCTCCTGAAGACGTTGCGCGCATGATGCGCGCGAAGTGGGGTCTGGGTCTGACGGGCGGTGTGCTCGTGGCCAACCCAGTGCCAGAGTCGGCAGGCTTCGACGCCACAAGTGCAACGGAAGAGGCGTTGACTGCAGCCGATCGCCAGGGTGTGGAAGGCAAGGCACTCACGCCGTTTTTACTCAAGTTCATCGCGCAGGCGACGGAAGGAAAAAGTTTGGCGGCAAACGTGGCCTTGGTGAAACACAACGCCAAGGTCGGAGGGCAAATCGCCAAGGCTTACGCAGCCCAGGGCTGAGCCCCTTCTAAGGAGGCGGAGGTCTGCGTACTTTTGCACTCCATGGCGGCAACTTCCACCACCCCGACCAACCAAGAGGTTCAAGCGTTTCGAGAAACGCTGCTTGCAGATTTCAAATTGATGTGCCTCAGCCGTGAAGCCTCGCTTCTCGGACGCAAAGAAGTGCTGACAGGAAAGGCGAAGTTTGGGATTTTTGGGGACGGGAAGGAGATGGCACAAGTGGCGCTCGCCAAGGTGTTGCAGCCGGGCGACTGGCGTTCTGGATACTACAGGGACCAAACGCTCATGATGGCCAAGGGCTTGTTGAGCGTGCAACAATACTTCGCCGCGTTGTATGCCCATGCGGATGTGGCTGCAGATCCTTCTTCAGGCGGACGTCAGATGGGCGGCCACTTCGCCACCCGCACGTTGGAGGATGACGGCAGCTGGGGGAATTTGATGGCAGGCTTCAACAGCTCGCCAGACGTGTCGCCCACAGGGGCGCAAATGCCGAGGTTGGTGGGGCTTGCCCAGGCGAGCAAGGTGTTCCGGGCGCTGCCAGAATTGGCGTCCTCGATGGAGACCTTCACCTCTGGCGGCAACGAAATCGCCGTTGGTACGATTGGAGACGCAAGCACCTCGGAAGGCATGTTCTGGGAATCCATGAATGCGGCGTGTGTGTTGGAGGTCCCCATGTTGATGAGCGTGTGGGACGACGGCTATGGCATCTCTGTGCCCAAGAAGCACCAAACCGTCAAGGAAAGCATCTCCACGGCCTTGTCGGGCTTCCAGCGCGAAGAAGCCACCAACGGCTTGGTCATTTACTGTGTCAAGGGATGGGATTATCCGGCTTTGGTTGCGACGTACGAAGAGGCGGCGAAGCGCTGCCGTGAGGAACACGTGCCCGTGTTGGTGCACGTGGAAGAGGTGACCCAACCGCAGGGCCACAGCACCTCGGGTTCCCACGAGCGTTACAAATCTGAGGAGCGTCTTGCCTGGGCCAAGGAATTTGATTGCATCAAAAAGATGTCCGAGTTCTTGATCTGCGAAGGGGCCGCCTCAGACGACGAATTGCAGGCAATTCGAAAGGAGGCCAAAAAAGACGTTCGCGTCCAACAGAAGGCGGCCTGGGCGGCTTTCCGCACGGCCATCGACGACGAGCGACTCTCGGCTTGTGACGTCCTCCAGCCGGTGGATGCCATTCGTGCCGAAGCGCTCCGCAACAATGCAGACGCCGGCCGTGCAGAGGTGGCGCAGGCGGTCAGGCAGTCGCTCGCTGACACCGCAGGAAAAGAGACGTCGGCCCGCACCAACCTGGGCGGTTGGCTGTCGGCGTTCGAGCGAGACAACCGGCAACGGTACAACGCCCACCTCTACAGCGAGGGCAACGACAACGCCCTTGACGTTGAGCCTGTGCCCGCCACCTACAGTGCGGATCCGGAGTTGGTTGATGGCCGTCAAGTGCTTCAGCGCAACTTTGAAGTGATGTTTGAACGCGACGCCCGGGTATTGACATTTGGTGAAGACACCGGCGGCATCGGAGGGGTCAACCAAGTGATGGAGGGCATGCAGGAGAAGTTCGGTGCGACGCGCGTCAGCGACACCGGCATCCGGGAGTGCACCATTCTTGGCCAAGGTATTGGCATGGCCATGCGCGGATTGAAGCCCATTGCGGAGATCCAGTACTTGGACTACCTCTACTATGCGTTGCAGTTGATGCGCGACGACTTGGCCACGGTCCGTTACCGCACCGCGGGCGGGCAAAAGGCACCGCTCATTGTGCGCACACGAGGCCATCGCTTGGAAGGCATTTGGCACAGCGGGTCGCCCATGGGCGCCATCGTGAACTCGGTGCGAGGGATGCATGTATGTGTGCCGCGCAACATGACCCAGGCAGCAGGCATGTACAACACCTTGATGGCTGCTGACGAGCCGGCGTTGGTGGTGGAGTGCCTGAACGGGTACCGAAAGAAAGAAGCCTGTCCCGACAACCTCGGGGAATTCCGCGTGCCGCTCGGCAACGTGGAAGTGCTGCGTGAGGGTGCGGATTTGACCATGTTGTCCTACGGTTCCACGTTGCACTTGTGTCAAGAAGCCTGCAGCCGGTTGTCCGACTTGGGCGTGGAGGTGGAGCTCATCGACGCGCAGACCTTGCTGCCCTTTGATTTGGAGGGCGAGACGGCACGGTCTGTGGCGAAGACGAACCGGTTGTTGGTGGTGGACGAGGATGTCCCAGGTGGCGCTGCGGCCTACCTGTTGGATGCGGTGCTGAACGGCCAAGGTGCCTGGAACGTGCTGGACGGCCAAGCCCAAACCTTGACTGCCAAGCCCCACTTGCCCGCCTACGGCAGCGATGGGGATTACTTCTCCAAGCCCAGCTTGGAAGACATTGTTGAAACGGCGTACAACGTCATGCGCGAAGTGGATCCGACGAACCACCCTTCGTTGCGATGAGCGAGGCGCGCCAAGCATTCGGCATCCACACCGAGTACATCGACCTGCTTCAATTCTTGAAGGCCACGGGCATTGCGGCCACGGGTGGGGAAGCCAAGGCAATTGTCGACGAAGGATTGGTTGCCGTCAACGGCGAGGCGGAAGCGCGTCGGCGTCGGAAGTTGCGCCCAGGGGACACCCTTGATTTGGCCTTGGACCCGGCAGAGGCTTGGGTCATTTTAGAACGCGAGGCCTGATTTCCCAGAATATTTCGCCCGTGTCCCGTGAACAACCTTCGCCCAAGTGAGGACAGATCGTCGGGGGTCTTGCCGCATCTTGCGAATCAAACTCCAGCCATGGCACGTTTTTCACTCTTCTTAAACCACCATCTGAAGCAAGGTTTGACCCTTGTTTTTTTGTCGGTCTTGGTCATGGGCGCGCAAGCCCAAATCCAATTGGTCGGAAATGTGGTGGACGGCGAAACTGGCGAGCCCATGTTTTCGGCCAGCGTGACGTTGGAAGGCACCACCAAGGGCGTCATGACCGACTTCGATGGCCGGTTCAACATCGGGGTGGCCTCTCTTCCTGTGAGCTTGAACGTCAGTTTCATAGGCTATTCCTTGAAGCAGGTGTCGGTGACCCAGGCCAACCAGCGCATCGAAGTCAAGCTCATGCCAGATCAAGTCCTCATCGAAGAGGCAGAGGTGGTCGGGGAACGCATCAGCGACAAGCAGAAGCAGGCGCCATTGACTGTGGAGACGATGGACGCGTTGGCCATCAAAGAAGCGCCCACCGGAAGCTTCTATGAAGGGTTGGGCAACCTGAAAGGCGTGGATTTGACGTCCGCCTCGCTGGGGTTCAAGATTGTGAACACACGAGGCTTCAACAGCACGTCGCCGGTGCGATCGCTGCAGTTGATCGATGGGGTGGACAACCAAAGCCCTGGATTGAACTTCTCGCTTGGCAATTTCCTGGGGGCGCCTGATTTGGACGTCAAAACCGTGGAGATTGTTGCGGGTGCGAGCTCGGCTTACTACGGTCCCGGCGCGTTCAACGGGGTGATCAACATGGAAACCAAAGATCCCTTCGTGTTTGATGGCCTGAGCGCCTCCTACCGGATGGGCGAGCGAAACTTGAGCGAGTGGGGCTTCCGTTGGGCAGAGTCGTTTGACAACGAAGATGGCGACCCCGTATTCGCGTACAAAGTGAACGCCTTTTCCTTTTCAGCCTACGATTGGGAAGCGACCAACTATGGGCCGATCGACGGGTCGTTGGTGGGCGAGTCCAACCCCGGGCGGTTTGACGCCGTGAACATCTACGGCGATGAATACAGTTCACCGTTGGATTACGGGGGAGACAACAGCACCAACGCACGCGGACTTGGCACCATTTACCGCACGGGGTACAAGGAAGTGGATTTGGTGGATTACAACACCGACAACCTCAAGGTGAGCTTGAGTGGACACTGGCGACTGCAGCCTGACAAGACCTACGAGAGCCCAGAGCTCATCTACGGGTTCAACATGGGCAGGGGCACCACCGTCTACCAAGGGGACAACCGATTCAGCCTGCGTGACATCGAATTCTACCAGCACAAGGTGGAGTTGCGCAAAAAGGGAGATTGGTTCATCCGTGCTTACCGCACAAGCGAGGACGCTGGAAACAGCTACGACCCCTACGCCACGGCCTTGCGCATGCAGGACAGCCTCAGAAGCGATTACGACTGGTCCAAGGTGTACTACGCGTACTGGATCGACAGCATCGCACCTCAAATCAACGCGACCTATCCGACGTTGGAGATCGTTCGCTACGACACGCTTTGGATTGTGCCGCCAGACATCTACACTTTGGTGCCAGTGGCGGCCTACCCTGAGGGCGCTGAAGATGAATGGTATGCAGAGAACGGGGGCAACCTCGCCAATTGGCACAACCAGGTGGAGCAGTGGACCAACAATGGCTACGCCAACCTCAACGATGTGGCCACCGACCCCCAAGGATTCCTGGCGCCTCAAACGGCCCAATTCAGCACGCTGTTCAACGACCTCGTCGGCAAGAAGAACAACGAAACCGAAGGAGGGACAAGGTTTTACGACCGCAGTTCCCTGGTGCACGTGCACGGTGAGAAAATTTTCAAACCGTGGTGGGCAGATGAAATCAGGTTTGGTGCCAACATGCGGCGCTACACCCCAGATTCAGATGGCACCATCTTCTCGGACACCAACGGCCGCGTGATCACCAACCAAGAGGTGGGGTTGTACACAGGAATCAAGCGCCATTTCCTCGAAGACAAGCTCATTGCGACGGCCACGGTACGCGCGGACAAAAACCAAAATTTCAACTTCGTGGTGTCACCCGCGGCCTCGCTCGTGTGGACACCTACGCCCACAGACTTTTTGCGTTTGAGTTTCAGTTCAGCGTTGCGGAACCCCACGCTGGCCGACCAGTACCTCTTCTTGGATGTGGGGCCTGCGACCCTGGTGGGCAACCTCGAAGGGGCCCAGGATTTGGTCACTGTACAGAGCTTCATCGACTATCGAAACAGCTCTTCTGGGGCCAACATTGGATTCAACCTCGACACCTTGCAGTATTTTGACATTGCTCCGCTGAGGCCAGAGCAAGTTCGGACGTTGGAGGCTGGATACAGGACAACGCTGGGCGAAAAGCTCTACCTGGACGCCAATTATTACTTCAGTTGGTACACCAACTTCATCGGTTACAATTTGGGGCTTGATGTGTTGTTCGAAAACCCGTCTTTTCCTGAATTTGTCACAGGGTTGGACGTCTACCGCTACGCCGCCAACAGCCTGAATCGTGTCCAAACCCAAGGCGCCTCGTTGGGCTTCAACTACTTCCTCGATGACAAATTCACCTTGAACGGCAACTACAGTTGGAACAAGCTGGTCAAGACCGACGTGGACGACCCCATCATCCCGGCGTTCAACACGCCTGAGCACAAGTACAATTTGGGGTTGACGGCCCGCGGATTGGAGGCGAAGGGGAAGAACAGCTGGGGCTTCAGCATGAATTACCGCTGGGTCCAAGGTTTTGTTTTTGAGGGGTCGCCCCAGTTCACCGGTCTTGTGCCGTCCTACGACCTCTTGGACGGCCAGGTGAACTACAAATTCGACGCCCAGGGATTGACCGTGAAGGCCGGGGCAAGCAACCTTCTTCAAAATGACCACATCGAGACCTACGGTGGCCCCACGGTGGGGCGGCTGGCTTACATCAGCTTCGCCATGGACCTCTGAATTAAACCTTGAAATATTTGACTCCGTCGCTTAAAATGTGTGCTTGAGACACAGAATTTGCGGATTTAGCGTATTTTTACGAAAAACCAATTCTTTACAACATGAAGAAATTTTTAACCTTCGCCCTTGGGTTGATGGCTGTGTGCCAGATGGATGCCCAGGTGCGTTACCTCAACGAGGTGTTCACAGATGTGAACGTTTCATCAGATGTCCTCTATGGTCAGAATGTGACGGTGTTGCCCCTCCTGCAAGGAGCTCCTCCTTCGGCCCAGCCTTTGGTATGCGACATCTACGAACCAGCAGGTGACACGGAAACAGATCGTCCATTGATCGTCTACATCCACACTGGAAACTTTTTGCCTCAATACCTGAACGGCAGTGCCGTCGGAACAAAAACCGACTCTGTGGCGGTTGAGCTTTGCTCACGCTACGCGAAGATGGGATACGTTGTGGCCTCCATTGACTACCGTCAAGGTTGGAACCCCACAGCAGCCACTCAGTCCGATCGGACGTACCAATTGATCAACGCCGCCTACCGCGGAGTCCAGGATGCACGGACCGCCGTTCGTTTCTTCCGCAAGTCGGAAGCAGAAGAAGGCGACCCTTTTGGAATCGACCCCACCAAAATCGGATACCTCGGTGAAGGCACAGGCGGTTACGTGAGCTACGCAGCCTCGACCATCAGCGACTACAATGACATCATCCTTGACGACAACGGGTTGCCCATCGCCAAATTCTGGTCTGGAACACCTGGTGCGGAAGACTACATCCCGATGGTGATCGAAGCGGTGAACGGCGACCCTGAGGCCATCACTGACGGCTATGCGCCAGCGGGCGTGTTCGGCCCTGAACCTGTGCAATTGTGCATTGCAAACCATCCAGGTTACAGCAGCGAGGTTTCTTTCCAAATCAACTTGGGTGGAGCATTGGGTGATTTGAACTGGCTCGACTCTGGAGACCCTGCCATGATCAGTTTTCAAACTCCCGCTGACCAATTTGCGCCTTACACCACCAATGTGCTCGTGGTTCCCACGACTGGAGAAAACGTGGTTGAGGTGAGCGGTGCGTTCGACATCCACGCTGAAATCAATGCGCAACCCGCGCCAAACAACAATGCGACATACCAAGCACTGGAGTTGTCGGACGTGTTTTCGACCCAAGCGGTGGCCAACGGAAACCAAGGCTGGGACGGTTTGTACCCTGTGTTGAACGACAACGTCAATGGCGTGGCAACTCAACCTTTTGACGGTGCCCCTTGGCAATGGTGGGACGTCGAGATGACTGAACTTGTCGACGCTGCCAATGGAACGTCCGTTGCGGCAACCCAATTGACGCTCAACCCCAACATGGGTCCCCTCGAAGGCCGTGCGTACTGCGACACCATCATGGGCTATTCCGCCCCTCGATTGGCAGCTTTGCTTGGTCTTGCTTCTGCAGGTCCTGGCTGCACAGATTCTGACGCTTGCAACTACAACACATTGGCCACCTCAGATGACGGTTCTTGCACCTACGCTGATGCCGGATACGACTGCTCTGGAAACGCCATTGCTCCTGGCTGCACCGACCCCATGGCTTGCAACTACGACAACACCGCGCAGACGGACGACGGTTCTTGTGGCTACTTGGACGGCTCAGCCGTCCCCACTGGCGCTGAGACCCCATGGGTGGTTGGCTTGACGGTCACTGGCACTTCGTTCGAAGCGTTTGCGGCTGGATGTGAAGCGGATGGAGGTGTGAACCCCAACGTGAGCATCAATGGCGTCATCGTGGGCGACGGCTCAGCGCCATTGACCATGGCCGGAATCCAAGACCCAACTGGACTACTCGGCGAATTGGCCGCACTCGCTTCCACCGTGGGCTTCAGCATTTGCGGAGACAACATCACTGTGGCTGCCTTGGGCAACATCATTCCCATGCTGAACAACGGTCAGTTCTGGATTTCACCCATCCCGGTGAACGACGACAGCCAGTACTTGTGGGCCGCTCCGTTGGCCAACTTCCCAGTTGGGTGCGCCGATCCTGCTGCCAACAACTTCTCAAGCCCTTGCGATTTGAGTTTGGCGTGCGGTTATGACGGATGCACCGATTCTTCGGCGTGCAACTTCGATCCACAGGCCACAGACAACGATGGTTCTTGCGCCACGAATGATGATTGTGGGGTTTGTGGTGGAGACAACAGTTCTTGTTCCGGATGCACCAATCCAACATTCATCGAGTTCGACCCATATGCATCGATCGACGACGGTTCTTGCCAGAACCTTGTGGTGGCAGGCTGTGGGTACGAAGCCGCAACCAACTACAACCCACTGGCCAACGACGACGACGGTTCTTGTGAGTTTGAGGACGGTGGCAACGGCGATTGCCCTGCCGACCTCGATCAAGACGGAACAGTGGCCACGGCAGACTTGCTCCTCTTCTTGAGCGGATTCGGCCAGTCTTGCAACTGA
>DKNS01000107.1 GCA_002469765.1 Flavobacteriales bacterium UBA7382
CTCTCCAAGCACACCATTGCCGACTTGCCAAGCGAAACGTTGCGCGAGGCCAAGCGAAAGGGCTATGCGGACCGTCAAATCGCGCACATTCTCAGCTGCCTGGAGTCCGAGGTGCACACCCGACGCCATGCCGAAGGCATCAAGCGTGTGTACAAGCTTGTGGACACTTGCGCCGCCGAGTTTCCGGCATTGACACCTTACTACTACAGCACCTTCGAGGTGGAAGCCAACGAAAGCGTGGTGTCTGACAAGAAGAAGATTGTTGTTTTGGGCAGCGGCCCCAACCGCATAGGCCAGGGCATCGAGTTCGATTACTGCTGCGTTCACGGCGTCTTGGCGGCGAAGGAGTGTGGCTACGAGACCATCATGATCAACTGCAACCCCGAGACCGTGTCCACCGACTTTGACACGGCGGACAAACTCTACTTTGAGCCCGTCTTCTGGGAGCACATCTACGACATCATCTTGCATGAGAAGCCAGAAGGGGTCATCGTGCAGCTCGGAGGTCAAACCGCCCTGAAGCTGGCGGAAAAACTCGAGCGCCACGGCATCAAGATCATGGGCACTTCCTACGAAGCCTTGGACCTTGCCGAGGACCGCGGAAGCTTCAGCACTCTGTTGAAGGAAGAAGGCATCCCATACCCCAAGTTTGGGGTGGTGGAAAGTGCCGACCAGGCCGTGGAGTTGAGTCGCGAACTCGGATTTCCTCTGTTGGTGCGTCCCTCATACGTGTTGGGTGGCCAGCGCATGAAGATTGTCATCAGCGAGGAAGATTTGGAACATCACGTGGTCGACATCCTGCGCGACATGCCTGAAAACCAAATCCTGTTGGACCACTTCTTGGACGGCGCCATAGAATGCGAAGCCGATGCCATATGCGACGGAGAAGAGGTTCGAATTGTGGGCATCATGCAGCACATTGAACCCGCGGGCATCCACTCGGGAGACAGTTACGCGGTGTTGCCTCCCTACAACCTCGGCGATTTGGTCGTCCAAAAGATCGAGGAGTATACCAAACGCATTGCATTGGCCCTCAGGACGGTGGGGTTGATCAACATCCAGTTTGCCGTGAAGGACGACGAGGTGTACATCATCGAGGCCAACCCACGTGCGTCTCGCACTGTGCCCTTCATCGCCAAAAGCTACGGCGAGCCTTACGTGAACCACGCGGCCAAGGTGATGTTGGGGGCAGCCAAACTGAAGGAGTTGCCGCACAACCCCCACATGGACGGATATGCTGTGAAGATCCCAGTGTTCAGTTACGAGAAGTTCCCGAACGTGAACAAGGAACTCGGGCCAGAGATGAAATCCACGGGGGAAGCCATTCGCTTCATTCCCGATTTGCGAGACCCGTTCTTCCGCAAAGTGTACAGTGAGCGCAACCTTTACTTGAGCAAGTAACCTGATTCTCTCATGTTTTTTGGCCTTTTTCGCACCCTGTTCTACATCGTCATGGTGTGGTTCGTCTGGCGGTGGCTGGACAAAATGGTGGGGGGAGGACGGCGAATGCGGCGCAATCCAAACGAGACGCGCAGGCAGAATCCTTCCTCCCGAGAGGTTGTGCCGGACGATTCCAGAGAAGGCGAATACGTCGACTTTGAGGAGATGAAGGACTGAGTCTGCCGGTACTTCCGGCCCTACCTTGCGGTCATGACGACGACCAATTTGTGGACCACGGACGATTTTCGTGATGCTCTGCCAAGACTCGTGCCACACCTGATTGCGGTGTTGGTCATGTTTTTCGCTGCCGGTTGGACCTTGTCGCCTGCGATGTTCCATGGAAAGAGGTTGCGTCAAGGCGACATCCAAAACAACATTGGCATGTCCAAAGAGGCCCGCGACTTCGAGCGTATGGAAGGAGATGTCCCCCAATGGACAGACTCCATGTTTGGAGGCATGCCCACCATTCAAATCACAGGCCCAGGGGTGGACACCGCACCGAAGACCGTGTGGAAGACTTTCCGAGCCTTGATGCCGATGGAGGTCGCGACGCTTTTCGTGGCGATGATTTCGGCTTACGTTTTGGGGTTGTGCTTGGGCCTCTCTCCCTGGATTTCGCTGGCGTTGGGAATTGGATTTGGGTTGTCTTCAGTGAACATCTTGTATTTGGCCGCGGGTCACGCCACGAAGGTGCGGGCCATCGCCACCATGCCTGGTGTGGTCGCAGGTACGGTGCTGGCGTTCCGAGGCAAACCTTGGCAAGGGGCTGGGGTGGCGGCATTGTTCGCGGCGTTGCATTTGGACGCCAACCACGTCCAAATGACCTACTATTTGCTTTTTTTGTTGGCGGCCATCGCAGCGGGGGCGATTCTTGTGGGGACCATGCAGTCCAAGTTGTCGCAGACCATGAGGGCTGCGGGCCTCTTGGTGGTGGCGGGCCTTGTGGCGGCTTTGCCCCAAACCAGCCAGTTGGCGTTGACCGAACAATATTCACAGTTCACCACCCGCGGTGAGGCTGTGTTGAATTCAACCTCTGCAGGAGATGACGTGCAAGAGGCTGCGGGCCTCGACAGGGAATACATTCTGGAGTACAGCATGTCGCGTGGTGAATTTTGGAGCATGGTCGTCCCGGATGTGAAAGGAGGCAACAACCAATTGTACTGGGGAGAGCAACGTTTCAGCGGCGGCGCCTTCTACTTCGGTGCCCTGGCCTTCTCGTTGTGCTTGGCTTGGTTCATTGCGGGCAGCCACTGGCTTCGATTGCCCATGATTGCGGTGTCGATGCTGGCCATCGTCTTGTCTTGGAGAGACGCCACGTGGTTGACGGAATTTTTTCTGGAGCGCGTGCCGCTCTTCAACAAATTCCGCGACACCAAGATGATGCTGGTGTTGCTCCAAATGATTGTCCCGGTCGGGGCAGCCATGGCCTTGCATGAGGTGCAATCGGACAGGGCGTTCAAACATTGGAAGCGCTGGGCCGGCGCTGGCGCCGCGTCTGCTGTGCTCATGGGGTTGTTCTATGCCCTGCCTGACACGTTTTTCGACTTCAAAAGCAGCTTGCGGCCAGACATGGCGATGGAACAGCTTGGCAACCGCGTGAAGGGCATGCGCCTCGACCTGTTCCGTGCCGACGTGCTCAGGGCGCTGGGGCTGTCGTTGCTGGGCTTGGGGGGTGTCTTGATGTTGGTGAAGCGCTGGGTGGACGCACGCTGGGTGGTGATTGGAACTGTCGTCGTGGTGGCTCTGGACATGGGTTCGGTGAACAGCCGATACCTCGGCCCAAGCAACTACGAATCTCCAATGGACAAGCGTTTCCCCTTCGAAGCGACGCCTGCGGACCGTGCAATTTTGGAGGCAGAGAAATTGAATGTCTCGGATTTTGAGGGGAAATACAGTGCCGCTCAGGCCCGATGGGAAGATCGACTCGACGCCAAGCTGACCCGTCGCTACGCCCGAGCCCGAGATGCCGCGGCGTTTGAAGTGCTGAACGCCAACTCGCATCACCGGGTGTTTGATTTGGCCAATCCCTTCAACGACGCGAGAACGTCGTACTTCCACAAATCGGTGGGAGGCTACCATGGGGCCAAACTTCGGCGGTACCAGGACTTCATCGAGCGTGTGCTGACCCCTGAGCGGGCGGCGATTGTTGCCCAAATTCAAGCGGGTCAGTTTCAGATTGGGTCAGACGTGGCCCCAGGTTTGGCCATGCTCAACACCAAGTACATGCTCGTGCCCGGGGCGGAGCAGCCGCTTCCTTTTGCGGGTGGCCTTGGCCCAGCTTGGTTTGTCGACAATGTGACGTGGGTCGACAGTGCTGAAGAAGAAATCTTGGCGGTTGCGGATCTCAACCCTGCCGCTCAAGCGGTGGTTCACTCCGAATTTCAAGAGACCCTCGGCCAGGTGAACGCTCCTGGTGCACGCGATGTGGCCTTGGTGGGGTACCATCCTGAAGGATCCAGCTACAAGGTGATTTCTGAACGTGGCGGGTTGATGGTGCTGAGCGAGGTGCATTACCCGATGGGGTGGACGGCCACGGTGGACGGCGAGGCTGTGCCTTTGGTGCGAGTCAATTACGTCTTGTCTGGACTTGAAGTCCCAGCGGGAGAGCATGAGGTTCAGTTGACGTTCGAGCCACAGGGTTGGGGCACAGCCAAGATGTTGAGCCGTGCAGGAAGCCTGTTGCTCGCTGCCCTCTTGGGGTTGTCCATCCGCTTTGGCAGCAGAGAGTCGCAAGGTTGAACATCCAAGGGGCGAAGCAGTTTACGAAGGCAAGATGGAGGGATTGACGATGCACCGCGCGGAGCGTGCGAATGATTTTGATGCGGCGGAGTGGCAGGCCTGGGACAGGTTGTTGGCCAGCGAGCCCAGTGTACACTTGTCGGCTCCTGCCGTTCGGGCGGCGCTGGAGAGTCCCCATCGAAAGGTTCGGGCTGCTCTGTGGAAAGATGCCCAGGGTGCGGTTCAGGGCTGTGCGATTTCCGAAGACAGTGAAGCTGTGAGTCAAGGCATCGACGATTTTCTGGAAGGAAACGCCTTGTTTCGCCGCGCGAAAATTTGGCTTCACCGTAAAGGGGGCTTGAAGTTTACGGTGCGGGTGATTGGCACGCCTTTGGCGAGCGGAGCTCACGCGTGCCGCTTTGCGGAAGGGGTGGATGAACTGGCCTGCTTGGATGAATTGATGTCCCTTCCAGGCGTGGGCGGGACCAAGGCCCCGAGAATCTGGATTGTGAAGGACCGACCTGTCGCCCACCCATGGGCCGATGGAACCCAATTCGCCGGCAAATCGGGTTGGCGCCCGGGTTGGGTGGATGTGGAATTTGACCCGGTGATGTGTGTGGATTTGAGTCAGCACACCTCTTGGGAAGAATACACCGCTGGCATGAGAACCAAGGCCCGGACCAAGGTGAATCGGATCTTGAAGCTTTCCGAGCCCTTGACTTTCGCGGCGCTCGATCTGCAAGGCATTGAGGCGCATCAGGACATGTTACACGGGCTGTACATGAATGTCTATGGACGCGCCGCATTCCGTTTGGGATGTTTGCAACCGGAAGACATGGCGTGTCTGAAAAGGGAATTTGGTGAGCGATTTCAGGTGTGGGTCGCCAAGCTGGATGGCCAGATTATTGGATTCCATTGCGGGTTGACTGACGGCCGTGAAGTGGAGGCATTTTTCGTGGGCTTCGAGGGTGGCCACAACAAGTCCCACGCCCTGTACCAGCGGATGTTGGTGGAATTCATTCAATGGGGCTTGACGTTGGGCTGCACGTCCGTCAACTTGGGCCGCACGGCCTTGGACATCAAAGCTTCGTTGGGTGCAGAGCCCAAAAGGTTGGTCCTGCACGAGCGCATGGGCAACCCCTTCATGCATGCCTTGGCCCGTTGGGCTGCAGGTGCAAGCGCCCCGAAGCAGCCTGCTTTG
Organism: Flavobacteriales bacterium UBA7382; assembly: GCA_002469765.1. Taxonomy (GTDB): domain Bacteria; phylum Bacteroidota; class Bacteroidia; order Flavobacteriales_D; family Sanyastnellaceae; genus UBA11663. The sequence goes on from DKNS01000107.1 coordinate 5,360, forward strand.
AAGCGCGCTTGGAAGCAGGAGTCAGTCCATCATGAAGTCGTCGCCCCCTCCGACGTTGCTGCGGTCTCCTGAGCCTCGGCGACCGCGTTCTTCCAGTTTGCCAAACTTGTACTGCAAGGTCAGGTAGAGGTTCCTTGATTCACGCTGCCTCCACACGTCTTGCACGAAGAAGTCGGTTTCCGTGGAGTAGGACCACCTTCGGGTGTTGAACACGTCCTTGGCTTGCAGGGTGACCTGCCACTTTTCGCCCGGCAAGTCGCGGCTCACCGCCAAATTCAAGGTGGCGAAACCATTGAAGCGCCCTTGGGGCGTGACCGCCGCGCCACGCACAAAGCTGTTGGCTTGGCATTTCCAAGCGTCGCCCACGGTCCAAGACGCGAAGAAGCGGCTGGACCAACTGAAGCCCGCGCTGCTGAAGGGGGAGTCCAGCCCTGACCCATCGTTGACCACCCGGTAGGCGCTCGAGGTCCAATTGAGTCTTCCTGTCCGCCCCAACGGCACCATGACAGAAAGTTCGAGCCCTTCGTTGTGTTGACGACCCAGGTTTTGGAAGGTGGAGAGCAACACCCCCGACGTGTCGGCTTGTGTGAAACGGCGGATGACGTCGCGCGTGCCTTTGTAGAAAATGGCTGTGGTGATGCTCGTGCGTTGCCGCTGCCATTGGTGGGCCAACTCGTAGCTGTTGGTGTACTCCGGCAGCAAGAACGGGTTGCCCGATCGGAAGTTTCGCGGGTCGGACATGTCCAAGTAGGGATTGAGCTGGCGGCCGCGTGGACGGTTGACCCGACGGCTGTAGCTCAGGCTGAAGGTGTTTTCGCCGTCGGTCTCCAAAAAGACATTGGCTGACGGGTAGAGGCTGAAGTAGTTGTTGGTGAAAGGCTCGCGGCTCTGGCTCCCTCCACCCTCCAGTCGGGCTTGTGTAAAGGCTTGTTCAGCTCGCAGGCCGATTTGGGTCCCGACGATGCCAAAGGTTTGGCCTGCGGTCACGTAAGCAGCATGCACCTGCTCGTCGTAAAGAAAGGCGTAGTCCACGGTGTCCAACCCGTACGGCAGGAAGATGCCGTCGGTCAGCACGGTGCTGTCGGCTTCGGTGTAATCAAAGTCGGACATGTCCTCATTCCAGGTGGATTTCCATCCGGCCTCGAATTTCCCTTCCTCACCCCATGGACGCTCGAAGTCGGTTTGGACGATCCAGCGGATGTTTTTGTTGTCCTGGCCGTTGAACGTCGACACATCGTCGACCGTGGCACTTGGCACCAAACTGATGTCCAGAAAGTCGGCTCGGCTTTGGCGCGTGTTGTGGGAGCGCCGGATGTCGGCCGTCCACTTGTGGTCGCGTTCGCCGAGGCGTTTCTCAAATCCGAAAAACACGTCCCCACCCTCTGAGTCGTTGGTGCTTTCTTCCACCCGAAGCGCGTTTGTGGTGTCAGCGTCCAGGATGCCGCCGATCCAAGATTCCGCAGTGGCCGTCGAGTCCCATCCGTCGCGCACGCCTTCGTTGGTGTTGACGCCTGCGAACCAGGTCCATCCTTGCTCACCTCGGTATTCGGTTTTCAAGGAGCCTGATAGGCTGCCGCGGTGGCTGTCGCCGGGTCGGGCCACCAGGGAGTTGGAGGTGGAGTCTTCCGACCAGTATTGCGTTCGGTCGGTCTCTCCGGCCATGAAAGATTGGCGGTCGTTCCACCCAAAGTTGGAACTCAAGGACCACGACGCGCTGCGGTAATTCAGGCTGGCGTTGGCATCGTGGTTGTCCCCCGTGCCATACGTGGCTTGAAGTTGCCCGCTGATGCCTTCCAGCTTGTTCTTTTTCAAGACGATGTTGAGGATGCCTGCCGTGCCGTCGGGGTCGAAGCGGGCCGAGGGGTTGGTGATGAGCTCCACGCGGTCGACAGCACTCGCAGGCAAGGATTCCAGGAAGGCTTCTCGGGCCCCGCCTGCCAGCCCGGAGGGACGGCCGTCGATGAGGATTTGCACCCCTGCAGATCCCCTCAGGGTGATGTTGCCATCGATGTCGACGTTGACCGAGGGGATGTTTTCCAGCAACTCTGTGGTGTTGCCGCCCCGGTTGGTCAGGTCGTTGCCCACGTGGAAGACTCGGCGGTCCACCCGCATTTCCAAGACGGAAGCTTGCTCCACCACCTCAGCTTCTTCCAAAGCCGTGATGTCCGGCTCCACCGACACGTCGCCCACCTTCCACTGCAACGATTCAGGGTTGCGCGGCGAGCACATGTGTGGTCCGATGCGCTGGGAGACGTAGCCTGGAAACCGAATCTCAAGCCACAGACGACCGACTTCAATTTCATCAAGGTTGAAGGTGCCGTCTTCCAGGCTCAGGACCCCGCCGAGGATCGAGCTGTCCCGCACGCTGGTCACCACGACAGAGGCAAACGGAAGGGCTTTGCCAGAACTGGCATCCAACACCCTGCCCGACACCGCCGCGATCTTGGGCTTGGGACGTCCTTCGCCCGTTTTTTGCCCCCATGCAACAGGAAAGGACAAGAGCAACCCAATGGTCAACGCGTAGAAGGGGAAGCGTGGAGGGAGGAAGTGGAGCATCATGAATGAAAGACGTTCAAGAGGTGCAAATGTTCAAAAACCGAGGTCACCTGCGGCAGGTGGGCCTGCTATATTCGCGCCATGCGCGAGGTCTCTCACATTCCCCATCCCATCATGCGCGTCACGGTACACAGCTACAATGGGCAATATCGTTTGCAATTCGTAGTGGACCGGTTTGAGCAAGCGTTCAAATTCCCAGAAGCTGAGCACACGCTGGCAGAGGTGGAGTCCACGGCGAACGCCATGGCGGAAGACGTTTTGATGCGCTTTGTGGAGATGCGCACCCAATACCATGAATCTTTGACAACATGAATTCAGTCTCTTCTAAGGTGTTTTGGCCCGTGGTGGCCGTACTCGGGATTTGGCTTGCGGTCTTGACCGTCCAAACCATGAAGCCCCCCTCCATCGCCGACAATGCGCGCGAAGCAGGCGGGCCTGTTGTGGCCTTTGTGCACGGGGATTCGTTGCAGGCAGGCATGTCGTTCGTGCAAACGCTTCAGGACAACATGCAAATGCAGATGGAGACCCGCGAGGCGCGGTTGCAAGAGGATGCTGCCCCTCTCCAAAAAGAAGCCCAAGAGCTGCTGGCCTACGCCAACACAGAAGCCGCCACCCAAGACGAACTGGAGATTGCCCAGCGCCGCATCATGGAAATCGAAGAGCAGCTTCGGGCCCTTCAAATGGCCGCCGAGCAAGACGTTTTTGTGGCCGAGCAGAACATGAAATCCATCCTGGCTGAGGCGTTGCGCCGCAACCTCGAGGCCCATGCAGAAGAAGAAGGCATCGATTTCATCTTGAACTGGGGCTTGAGTGGAGAAGGGGTCCTCTACGGCGGCCAGCCTTGGGACATCACGGCAGACGTTTTGGACCGTATCAACAGTGACCAATGACCGTCGCCGCCCGAAAAAAACAAGAGCACATTGTCGACCACGTGCTATACTGCTGGCAAATGGAGGACCTTGTTCGGGCCTCCCAATTCCAGCCATCGGTCCTTGAATCTTGGGCAGAGCAGCACGCCTTGACGGAGGGCACGGATCCGCAAGCGGAGATTGATTGGATCTTGAATGTGGCCAGGGCGCTTCGGGCGTCTGAGGCCACTGAAACAGGTCATGCTTCGGAGGTTCAAGAGACCATGATGGAGCTCGCCCACCTGCACGAGCTGCTGCTTGGCGTGATGGCGGACGCCGACTACAAGCAAGCATTCGAGGCGGCTGAGCCTTTGTTGGAAGATTTGGCCAAACGCGCCGACAAAGAAGCCCATCCCGTTGAGCAAATGGTGGTGGGGTTGTATGGTTGGCTTGTCTTGAGGATGCGCAAGGAGACCGTCAGCGTGGAAACAGAGTCTGCCATGGTGGGGCTTCGCAACTGGGCCAATGCCCTGGCCAAAGGCCATCTCAAGGTCTACTACGGCAAGTAATCTAGGGGCGAATCGTCCTCGAACCCGTGTTGACAACTCTGCGCTTTGCCCGCCCTGCGCCACAGGTTGCGGGGGATTTTGCAATATGCCAAACAGCCACCTTTGGAAGCCTGAAATTTTGGAACTGGCCGTGGAGTCGGACCGCATTCGACTCGAGACCTTGCGCGAGTCTGGGCGCATCTTAGAGGAGTACGACACTTTGGACGCGCAGGTCGCCGAATGGGCTGTGTGCCATCACCCTCCTGCCAAACACGACCCGTCTTTGATGGCGTCTACGTTGGGCACCTTGATGAAGGACGAGGATTGGGACACGTTTGGCGTGTGGGTGCACTACCCCTGGAGTGGTCGCTTGGTGCGTCTGCTTCCGGAAGACACCTTCATCGAAGTGCGCACCAATCGGAACCGAGAGAAAATCACGCGGGAAGAGACGGCAGCTCTTCGAAACAAGACTGTGGGCATTGTGGGGTTGAGCGTGGGATCGACCACGGCGGTGGCGCTGGCCATGGAACGTGGATGCGGTGCACTAAAACTTGCCGATTTCGATGTGGTCGAACTCTCCAATATGAACCGGATTCGCTGTGCCTTGCACGAGCTCGAGCTGCCCAAATGGGTGGTCACTGCCCGAGCCATCGCCGAATTTGACCCATTCCTTGAGCTGGAAATCTTCGAAGACGGAGTCACCACAGAAAACATGGATGTTTTTGTGTCAGGCTGTGACGTGTTGGTCGACGCGTGTGATTCCCTCGGCGTCAAGGCCGCCCTTCGGCTGGAAGCCAAACGCCAGGCGTGCCCTGTTGTCATGGACACCAATGATCGTGGAATGCTCGACATCGAGCGTTACGATCGTCCTGAATGGACGTTGGGTGGGTTCCTGCACGGTCGGATCGACGAACCGACCATGAAGTCGTTCGCCCAGGCCAAGATCTGGACAAGAGAGGCCCTGCAGGCTTTTGTAAACGTGGCCGAAGCCTCTGAACGCGGCCAACGCAGTCTCCCCAAAGTCGGGACCGAGCTGGTCAGTTGGCCGCAAACTTACACGGGCGTATGTGCAGGAGGTGCCCACGCCGCAGAAGCTTGCCGTCGTTTGGCATTGGGAGAAGCTCTCCCAGATGCACGCATTACCATGGATTTACATGAGCAGCTCACCCAACAGACCGTCGGTTGAACGCCTGAGGAAGGCGGAAGCCATTGGCGAGGCCATCGTCTTGGTGTCCCGTGCCAACCAGGATCCCGGGCTGTGCAAGCGTTTGCTGGACGGCCACAAGCGGGTGCTGAAGGCGTACGGCATCAAGAATCTGTCTTCGTTCCGCACGGATTGGTTCCGCCGGGATGATGTGTTGGTCATCGCGGTCTTGAGTGGCGACGGCGAACGCGTTTTGGCCGGCGCGCGCTTGCAACCAGGCATGGTGGCCAATGACTTCCCCTTGCACCAAGCCGTGGGCCACATGGACCCGGAGGTGGGCAACTTTCTGGAGCGCATCCTTCCCGAAGGAGCCTACGAGATGAACGCCTTGTGGAATTCCATCGAATTGGCCGGCATGGGGATGGGGTCTGAGTTTCTCATTCAGGTGGCCATGGCCGCAATGCCCCTCATTGAGGCCAAACACCTCGTGGCATTGACCTCGCCTGTGACTCGACGTTGGCGGGAGAAGCACGGTTGGCAGTTGTGCAGCGAGTTGGGTGAACAAGGGTTCTTCGTCTACCCCAAAGAAACCTTGCGGGCCACCGTGGAACACTACGTCCATCCGGACTACGAATCTCATGTCGCGCCAGAAGTTCTCGACCTTATGACGTCCATCCGTCGCCGTCCTGCTGGCGTCACCACCCATGTGCATGGTGCCAAGGGACAACTCAACATTCGACTGAACCTGACGCTCTGATGGCGGCACGCTGGCACCATCGGACTCTGCAAATGGTGTGCTGTGTGGTGGTGTGGTGCTTGATGGGGCAGGGGGTTTTTGGCCAAGTTGAAAGTGCCGCAGATCGGTACCTTGGTCGCCACATGCATGCGGTGGAGTTGGACTTGCCCACGGCCAACACCAAATTTGAAACCCTTGAAGCCAGTGCGAAGCGCAGGTTGGACACCGACGTCCCGACCTTGAGCAATTCAGCGGCATGGACCTGGGTGGAAGTCGATTTGACCCACTTGGACATGCCAGGCGCGTGGTTGGAGGTGTCCTCGGCCATGGTCGATTCCTTGGTTGTGTTTGCCTCGTGTCAAGGGCAAGCGCTCTACCGCATGGAAGCTCACGGATCGGGCCGGCGATGGAGCCGGGCAGAAGGCGCTCTTCAAGGGAGCAACTATCCCAAGTTTCCCTTGCCGTCCGAGCCGTGTGATGATCTCAAGGTGTACATGGGCGTCCAGGCTGGCAAGCAATTGCTCCTGCCCGTTCGCGTGGCGTCGTCTTCCGAATTGCGGGCGTTCAGCCTGAGTCGAGACTTGTTTTACGCCTTCTATGTGGGCATCATGGCAGTCATGTTGCTGTACAACTTGGTTCTCTACTTCACGGTGCGGGACAGGAGTTACTTGCTGTACACGCTGTTCTTGATCGGGGTGGCGTTCTCGCAACTGTTCTTGGAAGGGTACCAAGGGATTTTGCTGGGCCTTGACAGCACGACGTGGCTGGGGATGCGGTTGGTGCACCTGATTGGCATCTTCTCCGGAGTGACCACGATTTTGTTTGTGCAGCGGTTTTTGAATCTGAAACGCAACGCCCCTCGTTACCACCGTCTCTTTCGTGCTTTTGTGATGGCGTACGGCGGCGTCCTGGCAGTGTTGATGCTGGGTTTTCTCAACCTCAGCTTTTCGATGATCAACGCCGTGGCGTCGGTGGCGATTCTGGTCATTCCTGCGTCGTTGGAGGCCCGGAAGCAAGGACAAAAGTCCGCCACCTTCCTTCTGATTGCCTTCACCGCCTTTTTGTTGTCCGTGACAGTTTTCGCGCTGAAGGAATTTGGGGTGCTGCCCCACACGCTGTGGACGCGGTTTGCCATGCCAGTGGGCAGCATCATCCAACTTGTGTTGTTGTCCATCGCCCTCGCCGACCGCATCAACCAGCTCAAGAAAGAGTCGTCCAAAGCGCGCGAGGAGCAGTTGCGGGTGAGCCAACTCAACGAGCGCATGGTGAAGGAGCAAAACCAGGTGCTCGAATCCAAGGTCAAGGAGCGGACCGAGGCTTTGGAGTCTCAGAATGAATCCCTGGAATCGGCGCTTCAGGAATTGAAGGTGGCCCAAGATCAACTTGTCCAAAATGAGAAGCTTGCCAGCATCGGCCAGTTGACGGCAGGCATCGCCCATGAACTCAACAACCCAATCAATTTCGTGTCGTCCAGCGCCCAAAGTTTGAGGCGAGACTTCGAGGACGTGTCGGAAGTGATGGAGCGGGTGTTGGCCTTGGGTCCGGAAGACCCAGAGCTGCAAAGCACCATCACCGCCTTGCAAGAGAAAATCGCAGCCTTGGATTTGGGCTTCACGATGAAGGAGATTGAGGAGCTGTTGACCGGCATTGAAGATGGCGCCGAGCGCACGACGGCCATTGTCAAGGGGTTGCGCATCTTCAGCCGCATGGACGGAGACGAGGCCAGCAAGGCCAACATCAATGAACTGTTGGAATCCACTTCGGTCATTCTGAGGTCGTCGTTCCGCGAGGAGGCGTCGGTTGTCTTGGAGTTGTCTCCTGACGACACCGTGGTGATGTGCCAGCCTGGCAAGTTGAACCAGGTGTTCATGAACCTCATCAGCAACGCCGTGCAGGCCACGGTGATGTCGGGCAAGCCTTTTGCGGAGCGCGAAGTTCGGGTCCGGACGCGGCGAATGATGCAAGGCGAGGTGGCAAGCGTGCAAGTGGCCATCGCCGACAACGGGATCGGGATGGACGAGGACACCCAAGCCCAAATCTTCGACCCCTTCTTCACCACCAAGGATGTGGGGGAGGGCACGGGCCTCGGACTGAGCATCGTCAAGGGCATCCTCGACGACCATCGTGCCACCCTTGAACTTGAATCGAAACCCGGGGACGGCACGACCTTCCTCATCACGTTCCCTGCATGATCCACGTACTCTACCTCGACGACGAAGAACACAACTTGACGGCCTTTCGGGCTGCCTTCCGCCGCGACTTCCAAGTCCATGTCACGACGGTCCCATCGGAAGCGGTTCGGATGCTTCAAGAGCACCCCATCGAAGTCGTGATTTCAGATCAAAAGATGCCCGACGTCAGCGGCGTGGAGTTCTTCGAAATGATCATGGCCGACCACCCCGACCCCGTGCGCATGTTGCTCACGGGCCACGCAGACATCGATGCGGTGATCGACGCCATCAACAAGGGGCGGATTTACAAATACATCTCCAAACCCTGGAACGAGCCGGAGTTGAAGCGCTTGGTGGAAGAGGCCAGCGCCCTGTACCGTCGTCGGGCCAAAAGCACGGCGCGCACCGCGTCCTACGGCAAGAATTTGGCCTCGCTGCGTGAGGCCTTGGCGGCGATGAAGGACGAGTGCCAGACCCATGTGAATCTCGAGGGGGATGCGAAAGCCTCCTGGATCGCCACCCTCGACCGGGCCATTCGCTGGATTGAGCAGCCCGACTCAGAGTTCTGAGGCCGTATCTTGGCAGGGATGCAAATCCTGCTTATCGACGACAACGACATCGACAACGCGGTCAACGCGAAGTTGTTGCAACTAGCCAAGATCAGCGACGACCTGACAACGTTCACCGACCCCATGAAGGCCTTGCGACATTTGGCCACGGTCGGGTCCACTTGGACGTCGCCCAGGCACATTTTGCTGGACATTCGCATGCCCAACATGGACGGGTTTGAATGGCTCGACGCGTTTCGCCAACTTCCCGAAGACACCCAAGCCATGTGCAGGGTCTTTATGCTGACAGCAAGCATCAATCGGGACGAGTTGGACCAAGCCGAGCACGACGACACTGTTCTTGCCTTGCTCGAAAAGCCCTTGGACGTGTACGTGTTCAAGCAGTTGCTTGAGCTCTGAGGTCGGTCACCACTGCATGGGCACCTCAATGAGCAGAAGCCTCGTGTCTTGGTTGGCTGCTATGGACACGCCGCTTGTGTCCCACACCCCTAGGGCGTCGCGGCGTCCAAGCTTCTGACCTCCCACGGTGGCTTCCCCTTCGAGGATCATGGCGTACAGGCCGTGGTTCACGTCGTGCATCGCGTAGGTGTCGGACCATCCGGCGCTCAATTGGCCGAGGTGGAACCAAGCGTGTTGATGAATCTCCACCCCCTTTGACCCATCGGGCGACACCACACATTGCAGGTGGTCTTGTTGCTCAGAGGGGTCCATGGTGATTTGGTTGTAGGACGGCGTGAGTTCGCGCCGGTTGGGGAAGACCCAGATTTGCAAGAACCGCACATCTTCATTGGCGTTGTGGTTTTTCTCGCTGTGCATGATGCCTGTGCCCGCGCTCATGATTTGAACGTCGCCTTCCCGGATCACCGTCTTGTTGCCCATGCTGTCTTCGTGTTCCAAATC
>DKNS01000036.1:0-28254 GCA_002469765.1 Flavobacteriales bacterium UBA7382
TGCCTTTCGAGACTGAATTCCGTCGGGACGAACGCATCATCCGCTTCCTCACCACGAAGATGGACAAGCACCACATCGCTTACGCCGAAGGCCGCCGCGACAAGTCGAACCGCCAAGCCGCCCCTGCGAAAGCCGAGGGCACTGCCAAGGCCTAATCTCACTCGTTATGGCAGACAAGAAAGTACGCTATCTGAACCCCATCGACATTGAAACGAAAGCTGAGCGTTACTGCCGCTTTCGCAAGAAGGGCATCAAGTACATTGATTACAAGGACGCCGACTTCCTCTTGATGTTGTGCAACCCTCAGGGCAAGATCTTGCCCCGTCGGTTGACTGGCACCAGCCTGAAGTATCAGCGCAAGGCATCCCAGGCCATCAAGAAAGCCCGCCACCTCGCTTTGATGCCTTACGTTGCTGACAACCTCCGTTAATCCCGAGCATCATGGACATCATTCTCAAGCAAGACGTCGACCTGCTCGGAAGCAAGTATGACGTGGTCACCGTCAAGGACGGCTACGCACGGAACTTCCTCATCCCAAAAGGATTGGCCGTTACGGCGACCAAGTCCAACGTGAAGGTGAACGACGAAGTGATTCGCCAGCAGGCACACAAAGCGACCAAAGCGAAGGAAGCTGCAGACGCCATTGCAGCCAAGCTCGAAGGCCTCAGCCTCAAGCTCGGTGCCAAGGCTGGAGAAAACGGCAAGATCTTCGGGTCTGTCAACTCCATCCAATTGGCCGATGCCATCCAGGGCGCGGGTTACGACATCGAGCGCAAGCAAATTCAGCTTGCCGACGACACCATCAAAGAACTTGGTTCATACGAAGCCACGGTGAAACTCCACAAAGAAGTGATCGTGACGGTCAACTTCGAAGTGGTCGCCGAGTGACCTCGATTCAACACTGAATTCTCAAAAGCCCCGCACCAAGCGGGGCTTTTTTTTGCCTGAACATTTTCATCTCGCACGTACTTTCACCTCCGCATGTCCACCTTCCGAATCGACAGCCCTTTCACCCCACAGGGAGACCAACCCGAAGCCATCCGCCAATTGGTTGAAGGGGTGCATGACGGGACGGAGCACCAGGTGCTTCTCGGGGTGACGGGCTCGGGCAAGACGTTCACCATGGCAAATGTGATTGCGGAAACGCAGAGGCCCACACTCGTCCTCAGCCACAACAAAACCTTGGCAGCCCAGCTCTACAGCGAATTCAAAGCCTTCTTTCCAGACAATTTGGTCGAGTATTTTGTGAGTTATTACGACTACTACCAACCGGAAGCGTTCATCCCGTCGTCGAACACGTTCATCGAGAAGGACCTTCAGATCAACGACGAGATTGAAAAGCTCAGGCTTTCCGCCACATCCGCCTTGCTGAGTGGCCGCCGCGACGTCATTGTGGTCGCCAGCATCAGCTGCATTTACGGCATCGGCAACCCCGTGGAATTCCACAAAAACGTGGTCTCGCTTGAAGTGGGGCAACGCCTGACGCGCAACGACCTGCTTCATCGGCTGGTGACGAGCTTGTACAGCAGGGCCGTGACCGACTTCAAGCGCGGGAGCTTTCGCGTCAAAGGCGACACCGTGGACGTCCACTTGGCTTACGCCGACCACGCCGTGCGGGTTGAATTCTGGGACGACGAAATCGAGCGTTTGTCGTCCATTGACCCGGAGTCGGGACAGACCCTCCATGGGTTTGAGCAATTCACGATTTACCCGGCCAACCTATTTGTGAGCAGCAAGGAGACCACGAACACGGCGGTTTGGGAAATCCAGAAGGACTTGGAAAAGCAAAAAAGTCACTTCAACGAACAGTCCCGATTTTTGGAATCCAAGCGTCTGGAAGAACGAACGTTGTATGACTTGGAAATGATCAAAGAACTGGGCTTCTGCTCGGGGATTGAGAACTATTCCCGGTATTTCGACCGCCGCCAACCTGGAGAACGTCCATTCTGTTTGCTAGATTACTTCGCGAAGGACTTCTTGGTGATGATTGACGAGAGCCACGTCACTGTGCCCCAAATCGGCGCCATGTTTGGCGGCGACCGCGCAAGGAAGGTGACCTTGGTCGACCACGGCTTTCGACTGCCATCGGCCTTGGACAACCGCCCGCTGACCCACGACGAGTTCAAGAGCATCGTCCATCAAACCGTCTACGTCAGCGCCACACCTGCGGACTACGAACTGGAACGCGCCGAGGGGGTCATTGTCGAGCAAGTCATCCGCCCCACGGGGCTTCTGGACCCCCCGATTGAGGTGAAGCCCTGCGACAACCAGGTCGACGATTTGGTGTTGGAAATTCGGAAAACCATCGCCGACGATGAACGTGTGCTGGTCACCACCCTGACCAAGCGTATGGCAGAGGAGTTGACCAAATACTTCGACCGCCTCAGCATCAAAACACGGTACATCCACTCGGATGTCAAGACCCTAGATCGCGTGGAAATTTTGCGAGAACTCAGAGACGGAGCCTTCGACGTCCTGGTTGGGGTGAATCTCCTTCGCGAAGGCTTGGACTTGCCAGAGGTCAGCCTTGTGGCCATCATGGATGCCGACAAGGAGGGCTTCCTTCGGAGCAATCGAAGCCTGACCCAAACTGCGGGTCGGGCCGCTCGTAACGTCAACGGCAGGGTCATCATGTACGCCGACAAGGTCACCGACAGCATGGCCGCCACCATCGAAGAGACGGAGCGGAGGCGCGAGAAGCAAATGGCCTTCAACAAAAGCAATGGCATGGCGCCCGTTCAGGTCAAGAAAGAAAAACGGACCCTGTTTGAACAGAGCGACGCTGTGACGAACCGCCCCAAGAACTACGCCGCGGAATCCGACCACGTCCCCTTGGTGGCGTCCGATCCGGTGGTGCAAAACATGGGGGGAGCGCAACTCGACAAGCTCATGGCCAAGACCAAGAAAGACATGGAACGCGCTGCAAAAGCCATGGAGTTCATGGAAGCGGCCCGGCTGCGAGACGAGCTGTTCGCCCTAGAAGTGCGACGCAAAGAGGTCAAGGGGTAAATTTGACGCATGACGAAGTGCGGTTTTGTTTGGATTGCAATGGGGGTAGGCATGCTGGGTTGCCGCACCACTCAAACCGTCTCCAACGACCAGGCCTCCCTGTCAAATCTCGCGCCTTTTCAAGTGGTGCGCGCCTGGGTGGACGGCGACTCGTTGAGAAGTGTGGTCCAATACAGCGGAGGCTGTGACGGCCACGATTTTTCGCTTCGCAAGACTTCCCCCCTTCAGAAAAGCCTCCCGCCAAAGCAACCCATCGCCTGGGACCATCGTTCCGATGACCCCTGCCGAGCCTTGGTGGTGGACACCATTTCCACATCTGTGGTTCATCTGCGGGGCACTCCGCATGGCGTGACCATCTTGCTCCTGGATCAATGGGAATTTGAACTCCCTTACACCTACCCATGAATTTGAAATCTTCCCTTTTCTTGGCCCTGGCCCTTCTAGGCTTTTCGGCCACATCCCAAGCCCAAATCACCTTTGGAGGTGAGCCCTTTCACACCCAGGAATTCCCTGCAGCACACGCCCTTCCTGCCCTGGACCGCGCAACCTTGGCTGAAGAGGACCACGTCACAGACCGCTTCAAAGAGGCGCCATGGCGATTCGGCGTGGAACACGACGTTGCTTGGTCTTGTGATGACCATGGGGCATGGACCCTCGAACAAGCCCACAAAGTGTGGCGCATGGTCGTGGACGCGCCTGGCGCCACGTGCATGTCTGTGCGCTTCAGCGCATACGACGTACCCAAGGGTGGACTGCTCTTCTTGTATGACGCCCATGGAGGGGACGTCCTAGGCGCGCTGGACCACCGCAACAAGAAGCCTTGGGGAGGCTTGGCCACAGGGGTCGTGCTCACGGAGAAGTTGGTTGTGGAATACCGCCAGCCCATTCACATCGACGCCATGCCGACGTTGGCAATCGACCAAGTCGTCCAAGGGTACCGGTTGCTCAGCGGGTGGCCCCACGGCGACGACGTCGACCGCGGGCCCTTCGGCAACAGCGGCGCCTGCAACATCAATGTCAACTGCCCGGAAGGTGCAACCTGGACGACGGAAAAGCGCAGTGTGGCCCTCATCGTTCAAGGCGGCTTTGCAGCTTGCTCTGGAGGCATGGTGAACAACACGGCCAACGACGGAACGCCCTACTTCTTGACCGCGAACCACTGCTTGGGCAACCCAGGCAACTGGGTGTACTACTTCAACCACGAGTCGGCCACGTGCAACGGCAACACCGGCCCCACCAACCAAAGCGTCAGCGGAGGAACCCTTCTCGCCAGCAGCGGTCAATCCGACGTGGCTTTGATTGAATTGAGCCAAACGCCACCTGCAGATTTCAACGTGCAATACGCCGGTTGGGACGCCTCAGGAACGGTGCCCAGCAGCACGGTGAGTATCCACCACCCCTCGGGCGATTTGAAGAAAATTTGCTTCGACGACGACAGCCCTTCTCAACAGAACCAATTTGGGGCGGCCGTGTGGTACATAGATCAGTGGGAACTCGGCGTCACAGAGGGTGGCTCCTCCGGGGCCCCTCTGTTTGATCAAAACCACAGGGTCATCGGCCAGCTCTACGGCGGCGGCGCGGCGTGCGCAGGAAGCGTGAACAACGGGCAGCCCGACTGGTACGGCCGCTTCGACGTGAGTTGGGGGGTGGGACTCTCTGAATACCTCGATCCTGCAGGCACGGGGTCGTTGGTTTGGGACGGCTACCCCGACGGAGCAATCAGCTTTGAAAACGACGCGAGCGTGAATCTGGCCGGCGCGCCTGAAGGATTGGTCTGCGGCGTCCAGCCCATCAACTTGGAGGTCACCCTCACCAACACAGGTACGAGCACCCTGACAAGCTGCATGCTGGAATACACCATTAACGACGGAGCCACCCAAAACCAGTCTTGGGCGGGGTCGTTGGCCCAATTCGAGACCGACGTCATCACCCTTCCCACGTTTTGGAGTCAAGGCGGCACCAATACGGTCGAGGTGAACGTCACCTCCCCCAACGGCAACGACGACGACAACGTACTTAACAACACCACCACGGCGGAATTCTCGGCCACGTCAGGCCCCACCACCACAATTCACTTCTCCTTGGTGTTGGACGAATACCCCGACGAGACCACCTGGGAATTGGTCCAACTCGGTCAAGTCCTTTACGAAGGCGGGCCTTACAACGACGACCAAGCAAGCGAAACCCTCATGGAGTCCTTCTGCCTGGAAGAAGGCTGTTACATCTTCCGAATCTTCGACGATTACGAAGACGGCATTTGCTGTGAGTATGGCGAAGGAAGCTGGTCGCTGATGGACATCGCAGGCGACATGGTTTGGAACGGCTCATCGCTGGCCACAGGCGGAGAGTTTGGCGCCTCGGAGCAGTTCATCTTCTGCACCGACGACATCTCCTCGATTGAAAGCGCCGCACCCGTCCAACTGCAGGTCTACCCCGTGCCCGCGCGTGATGTCGTGCACGTGAAGTGGCCCGCTGCGGAGGGACGAGCCACGGTTCGGGATGCGGTGGGGCGGTCCATTCTCCACACCCACATCGGTGAATCGCAAACACTTTGGAACACCTCTGCTTGGCCAGCTGGCCCTTACACTTTGGAGTGGTTGGGGACCCACGGCGCACGTAAAGTGGTTCGTCTGGTTGTCACACACTGACCTCGAGCGACCATGATGTTGTCCGCTTCAGGCCTGGCAATTCACGCTTTGTGGGCCTTGCGTTGGGATGGATTGGGACCCCGAAAAACCTCCTCCAAGGCCACTGACAAACTGCCTGACTCGTGCAGCGTAGTGGTGTGCTGCCACAATGAGGAGGCAAGGATTTCGGACTTTCACCAAGCACTGCTCCCAGCCCTGGTCCACGCCGAGTCTTGTGGGATGCACGTGCAGGTGGTGGCCGTCAACCACGGCAGCACAGACGGCACAGCGCAGGCGCTGGAAGCTTTGAGTGACCGGTCTGGATGGATTGTGGTGCACCAAGCGCGGACCCGCCCTTCGAAAAAGGAAGCCCTGGAAGCAGGCATGCTCGCGGCGACAGGAGAATCTGTGGTGGTCACAGACTTGGATTGCACCCCGTTGTCACCTGAATGGTTGGAGCTGATGTTGCGCGGAGCTGCTGCACAATGGGATGTCTGTGTGGGTTTGAGCCTGCCCGTCCGCGGTGCAGGCCGGCTGCATGCACTTCAGCAACTCGAAGCTGAACGGACAGCCCAAAAAGCCGTGGGCGCGGTGGTCCGTGCCCGCCCGTATCTCGGCTTTGGTCGAAACATGGCCTTCACCCGAGAAATGTGGGTGCGCGTTGGCGGCATGGCCAGCCACGTCCACATCCGAAGCGGAGACGACGACCTCTGGCTGCAAGAAGCTGTCGCGTTGGGTGCCCGGGTCTCGACGAACACCTCACCCAAGGCACAGACCGCCTCAGAGTGGCCGGCCACTTGGGAGGCGTGGCGAAGGCAAAAAACAAGGCATGTTTCCGCCAGCTCTGTGTACCCCGCAGCCACGCTGGCACGACTGGCCATGCCCAGCATTGGGACAGGGCTTCTTGCCGCCGGGGTTGTCCACAATCCTTCGGGGACATCGGTTCTTTGCGCGGTGTTAGCCCTGCTGCTGCGGGCCGTTACTTTCGGGTTGTTCTTGCACCATGCAGGTAGGCCAGCCCTTCGGGCGTGGACCCTCCTTCTGGAGCCCGCGGTGGGGATGTTCCGCAGCTGGGCATGGTGGAAGGGCGCAACCACTGATTCGACCGCATGGAAATGAACCCCAACCTCTCTGAAAAAGCGCAACATGACGTTGCGTTGGTGAAGCGTGCGTTGGAGGACAAAGACCAGAAGGCCTACGCCGAATTGATGGACCGCTACCAAAGCGCCATATTTCACTTGGTCAACCGCATGGTGTTCAGCGAAGACGACGCGGAAGACTTGACCATCGAAACGTTCACCAAGGCCTTCAAGCGGTTGCACCAGTACACCCCTGCATTTGCCTTTTCAACGTGGCTGTTCAAAATCGCCTCGAACCACACCATCGACTTCATTCGGAAGAAGCGCATCAACGCCCTTTCTCTCGACCGAGGGTTCACCAACCCCGAAGGCGACCAGATGGAAATCAGCGTGAAAGACGATGGGCTTGACCCCATGGAAGCCTTGCAAAAGCAAGAGCGGATTGAACGGATGCGCGAGGTGGTGTCCCAACTCAAGGACCGCTACAGAAGGCTGGTGGAGTTGCGGTATTTCGAAGAAAAGAGCTACGAAGAAATTTCCGAGGAACTCGGCCTGCCTCTGGGCACGGTGAAGGCTCAACTCTTCCGCGCCAGAGACATGATGGCCAAAGTCCTCGAGTCTTCCCGGGAAACCATTTGACCACCATGACGGCATCTGACGTCATCGCCCCCCATTTTCCGGAGCTTTCCGAGTCCCAACTTCAGCAACTTGACGCGTTGGCAAAAACCGTTTGGGCGTGGAACTCCAAGATCAACGTGATTTCGCGCAAAGACCCTTACGTCATGGAGCGACACGTCCTGCACAGTCTAGGCATCGCCAAGGTGATGCGTTTCAAACCTGGGACACACGTGTTGGATGTGGGCACAGGCGGAGGCTTTCCTGGGTTGCCCCTGGCCGTGATGCATCCTGACAGTGAGTTTGTCTTGTGCGACAGCATCGGTAAAAAAATCAAAGTGGTTGAGGCTGCAGCGAAAGCGGCAGGCCTGCAGAATGTAAAGGCCATCCACGCCCGCGCAGAACACGTGCCGGGCCAGTTTGACTTTGTGGTCAGTCGGGCTGTGACCCGGATGTCGGGGTTTTTGTCTTGGGTTGAAGGCAAGGTTGCTTCACGCCAAAATCACGAACTGGCCAACGGTGTATTGTACTTGAAAGGTGGGGATCTGACCGAAGAATTGGCTGAAGTCACATCGCCACACACCCTGCACCACTTGCAAACGTGGTTCGACGATCCCTTTTTCGAAACCAAGCAGGTCGTTCACGTCAACTTGTCCTGACGGGCTGGCCGAACATGAAAGAAGGGAACCCTAAGGGCCCCCTTCTTAACCTGCAAGAAAATTGAAACCAACATGACCGCTGGCCATGTCATAGGAAAGACGAAGCCCTTTTTCAAGGGTTGCCTGAGCAAGGCGAAATTTTTCTCGTCCTCCCTAAAACCGGTGATCAGCGGGTGAATTTGTAGCCCACGCCCCGGACAGAATGGAAATGCTTGGGGGACTTTGGGTCGCGCTCGTAAGTCTTGCGGAAGGCCAAAATGAAGTTGTCGATGGTGCGCGTGGACGGAAGTACGTCGTAGCCCCACACCATCTGCAAAATGTCTTCCCGGCTGACCACCTCACCTTCTTTTCCAATCAGCAACTTCAACAGCATGCCCTCTCGCTTGGAAAGTTTGCGCACCGTGCCTTCGTAGGATGTCGCTTCGAATGCCAAAAAATCTGCACTCCCCTCTCCGATGGTGGCCCGTTCAATTTGGGTCCAAGACTCTGAGGGGGGTTGATCCATCAAGCGATCCAAGCGAAGCAACAACTCCTCCATCAAGAATGGCTTTCCGAGGTAATCGTTGGCTCCCAAACGAAGGCCCTCCACACGATCCAATCCCTCATTTCTGGCTGTCAAGAACAAAATTGGCGTATCGATTCCCTCCAGCCGGGCCGTCCGACAGACCGCGAACCCGTCCATTCCCGGCATCATGACGTCCAAAATGGCCACACCAAAGCGCTGCCCCCTGAGGGCTTCCAAAGCGTCGGTACCGTTGTTGACCTCCACCACCTTGTGACCTTCGCTTTTCAAATTCAACGCCAGCATCTGACGCAACGACGCAGTGTCTTCTGCCAGCAGAATGCGAACAGGGCTTGGGTTTGATTGTAATTTTGTCATGATGGACGATGCAAAGATGAAGCGGCTTTCTGAAATCGGAAAAAACACCATCGCTGAATCACTCGGCATGGAGTTGACCGACCTGAAAGAAGGTGTGGTGCAAGGGAAACTACCCGTGGATCCACGAACACATCAACCCTATGGATTGTTGCATGGCGGAGCAAGCGTGGTACTTGCCGAAACACTTGGTAGCGTGGGCTCCCATTTTCTCGTGGCCGATCAAGGCAAGGGTGCCGTAGGCATCGAAGTAAATGCCAACCATGTCAAAGGCGTGCGAGATGGCTGGGTGCATGGCACCGCCACGCTGGCCCACAAAGGCGGACGGATCCACGTCTGGAACATCGACATCCGAGACGACGACGGAGACTTGGTGTGCACGTCCCGTTTGACCGTTATGATTGTCCCCAACCGTGGCTGAAACAGCACCGCAGTTGTGGTGGCGTCCCCCAGGGAGTCAAGACATCCACACGATGGTCCCCTCCACAAATGGGACCACGACGTTTCATTTTGTGCCGTTCGACCTTGAGGGTCAAGCACCCGCACTCGCGTGGACAGGGCATGTGGTGACTTGTGAATCGCCTGCCCCTGGCACATTGACCATGGCCCAGAGGCCTTTGCCCCCTTCCACATCACAAGAAGAACATGGTCGGAATGTGGCACGGGCGTTGGACGCCATTTCAAATGGTTCCTTGGCGAAAGTTGTGGTGTCTCGCGGCCGACAGCACACCACAGCTGTGACGCCTGAAGAAGCCTTCGCAAACCTCTGTCAGATGCATCCCAACGCGCTGGTATACCTGATGCATCACCCTGAGGAGGGCACATGGTGCGGGGCCACACCAGAGCTCCTGCTTCGCGCCCAGCAGCACGACGTCGACACTGTTTCCTTGGCGGGTACACGGCGAAGTCAATCCACAGCTTGGACTGAAAAGGAGCGGGTGGAACAACGCCTTGTGACCGACCACATCCTCGACGTTCTGGCCCATAAAGGAGCAACCCACATCACGCTGGACGGCCCCAAGGACAAGACCTATGGGAAACTTGCCCACCTGGAAACACGCATCTCGGCGACCTGCCGTGGCGACCTCCATGCGCTGGCCAAAGCCCTGCATCCCACCCCGGCTGTCTGCGGCCTCCCAGTGACTGAGTCGGCTGAGTTCATCCGCAACCAAGAATCCCACGACCGCATGTATTACGCAGGTTTCTTGGGGTGGTCCTCTCCCCTCGGATGTGCTTACTACGTGAATTTGAGGTGCGCAACCTGGGGCCAGGAGGGCGTAAATCTGTTTGCAGGTGGCGGCATCGTGGAAGGCTCCTCTGCAGAATCAGAATGGCAAGAAACGGAGGCCAAACTTCATTCCTTCGCCCCGGCATTCCTCCGCTGACCGCCCCTACCTTCGAACCATGGCCGACGCCCCTCGACAAACCAGTTCGCATCCGGCTGCAGCCATCGTCACAGAGGTGCTTGTTGAGTTCGGCGTGCGCCACGTTGTGACCAGCCCGGGCTCTCGCAACGCCCCTTTGGTGATGGCCATGCACCACCACCCCGGTCTGGAAGTGCATGTGAGTGTCGATGAAAGGGCTGCTGCTCACCATGCATTGGGCTTGGCATTGGCGACATCCACCCCCGTTCCAGCGATCTGTACCTCGGGTACCGCCGCATTGAACCATGGCCCGGCATTGGCCGAAGCCACCCACGCACGCATTCCACTTTTAAGCTTGACCGCCGACCGACCTGCGGACATGGTTGGGCGAGGACACGGGCAAAGCATACGCCAAAGTCAGGTGCACACCTTGCATACGGTCCATTCGGACGTGCTCGACGCCGATGCCGCGTCAGAAGAGATGCTGTGGGCCCAAGCACGAACGGCGGTGCAACAAGCGATGTTTGGCGGTCCAGGCGGAACACCTGGGGGCGTCCACCTGAATGTACCCTTTCCAGAACCGTTGTACGACTTGGGGCCGGTGCCGGCCAACCCTGGCCTGAATGAAACCCATGCAATTTCTTCACTTCATGGGTGGGAGGAGTTGCCAGTCGCCATCCAGAAAGCAATGGACACAGGCCAAGCCCTTGTGGTCGCTGGCCTCAACCCCGGGTTGGTCCACTCCGACAAACGGCAGTTGTTCACCAACCTGCCCTGCTTGGTTGAGTCCGGCAGCGGCGTTCACGGTCCCTTGACCATGCATGGTGGAGAACGACTCCTCGTGGATGGTGAAATTCCCGAAGCACTTCGACCCAAGGTGATCCTGACGGTGGGGCTTCCTCCCATGTCCAAGTCCATTCGCAAGGCCCTTGAGGGGCTGCCTCACGTGCACGTTGATGGCCAGGGCTGGGACGTGTGGGGCACACTGAAGGGGTCGTGTGGCCCTGAGGCACTTCTTTCAAACTGCCCCGACAACGTCGCGGCTGCATGGCGCACCGCTCGAGAATCCGTTCTGAGCGTCCACAGCACATTTCAACCGGATTGGAGCGACTGGCATGCATGGGATGTGCTGACTGAGACCCTGTCCCAGTGGCCACACCACCGCCGGCCTCAGGGCATTCACCTCGCCAACAGCACTTCAGCCAGGTACGCCCAGTGGTTCAATTTGGCGGAAGTGGTCGGCCCCGAATGTCTCATCCACGCCAACCGGGGCGTGGCGGGCATAGACGGCTGCACCTCCACTGCCTTGGGCTGGCATGCCGCCAAAACACGGAACCAACATTCACATGCAACATGGTTGATCACTGGAGATGTGGCGTTCCACTACGACGCCAACGCCATGATGTGTTCCCCTTCGCTGAACCGAGAAGGGCTGAAAATTGTCGTCTTCAACAACGGTGGCGGCGGGATCTTCCGTTGGTTGCCCGGCAAGGCGCATGCAAGCATGTTTGAACGTCATTTCGAAACCCCACCCACTCGCACCGTGGAACAGCTGGCTGCAGCGATGGGCGCAACCCACCACTCAGCACACGGTGGCGCAGAACTTCGAGAAGGCCTGAGGCATCTGGCCGAAGAACCTGGTCTGACGGTGCTAGAAGTCGTCACGCCCAACGAAGCGAGCGGCGACGTGGCGTTGGACTACCTCCGAACTTTTCAATCGAATCCACCCACCCTCTGACATGAGCTCCTTCCGTTCTTGGGTCGACGCGGCCCGTCCACGCACCCTGCCGCTGGCCGTCACCTGTGTCCTCCTCGGAGGCGCCCTCGCCAAAGCCCTCGGTCTCAACGAAGAACAAGATGCCCGATTTGTGCTGGTGATGTTGGGCGCCGGACTCACGGTTGTCCTTCTTCAAATCCTGGCCAACTTTGCGAACGACTTGGGCGATTTTCAGAAAGGCACCGACATCGCTGCCGTTCGAACAGACCGAGCGCTGGCCTCAGGCGCACTGACTGAATCTTCCATGAAACGGGCTGTCAAATCGATGGCAATTCTCGCCTTCATTTCGGGCATCGGAACCCTTTTCGCCGCCTTCGCCGGCGCACCTTCAGCGGCGATGACGGCATTTGCACTGGGGGTCTTGGGTGTGTTTTCCATTGTTGCAGCAATGCGCTACACGATGGGTCGTAAATCATATGGTTACAAAGGACTTGGGGATTTTTACGTGATGTTGTTTTTTGGCCCTGTTGGGGTGCTCGGCGTGGGGACGTTGTTGACCCATACTGTGGACGCGTCTTGGCTGTGTGTGGCGGTCTTTTCAGGGTGCATGAGTGTGGCTGTGCTCAACCTCAACAACCTCCGCGACCACACCTCGGATGCGCTGGCTGGCAAACACACCCTTGTGGTCCGGCTGGGATTCCAGCAAGCCAAAATGTACCACTTCGCTGTACTTGGCGTTGGATGGTCTGCGCTGACCGTGTTTTTCTTGACGGCCCAAGACGAAGGCATCTGGCGGGGCACCATGTGGTATGCCTTGCTGGCGTTGTTGCATGCGCGTCATGTCGTGGATGTTTGGCGCTGCACGGAACCTCGCTCTTTGGACCCCGAATTGAAGCGCATTGCGTTGTCGACGTTCCTGGTGGCGCTGTTCATGTTCATGGACCAAACGTTCGGCCCATGAGCAAGCAAGACCCGTGGCCTCCGGCCCCTGTCCTTCGAGGTCTCAAGATGGCGGTGCTGGAACATCCCTTGGTGTTCAAATTGCCCGCACAAACGTCTCGGAACACCCTCCGTGACAAACCCACATGGTTTCTGGTGGCCGAAGACGATCAAGGACGTGTGGGCGTAGGGGAATGCAGTTTGATCCTGGGCTTGTCACCCGAAACAGAGGAAGTGGCCCGCACCATGCTCCACGAAATCGCTGCCAAAGGCGTGTTGGACGCCATGGCCGTCCCCGCCTCGTGTCCCGCAGTGCGGTTTGCGGTGGAAACCGCGGCGTGGGATTTGGCCCGAGGAGGAACAGGAAGCATTGCCACCTCGCCGTTTTCACGAGGAGCGCAAGGCATCGACATCAATGGGCTGGTGTGGATGGGGGACACAGAGTCAATGCGCACCCAATTCGAAAACCTTGTCAAACAAGGCTTCACCACGCTCAAATGCAAGGTGGGCGCCCTGGATTGGGGACAGGAACACGCGGTGTTGCTCGAATTCCGAGACCGCTGTCCGGCAGAAGAGTTCACGTTGAGGGTGGACGCAAACGGCGCCTTCAGCAAACTCTCCTCCGACGAGACTGCCCGAAGGCTGGAAGCCTTGGCAAGGCTGGACGTGCACAGCATCGAGCAACCCCTCATGCCCTCGGACCGCGACGGGCTGGCAGAACTTGCAGAGCGTCCCGTTGTGCCCATCGCTTTGGACGAAAGCCTGATTGGAGTCACGTCCTTGTCGGACCGAATGAGGCTTCTGGACCACATTCGCCCACAACATCTGGTCCTCAAGCCTTCTCTTGTGGGCGGTTTGGACGGGGCCACGGTGTGGTCCAAATTGGCCGAACAACGTGACATGGGCTGGTGGGTCACCTCTGCACTTGAATCCAACGTAGGGCTTTCCGCCATTGCGCAATGGGTGGCCCTGCAACCGGCGGTGTCCGATGCCACCTCGCCCCTTCCTCAAGGCCTGGGCACCGGAGGGCTGTTCACCAACAACATCCCTGGAAAACTGGAAGTGAGACAAGGCAAGCTGCATACGGTGTCCAAGTCGGACCGAGACGAAACCCGCTGGCGCGAAGCCCTTCAAGGGTCGGTGCCACACCAATCCGGGTGTGCCTGTGGAAGCCACCACGACGCTCCATGAATTCAGGTCGCATTGAATGGAACCGACAATCTTGGCCGGCCACTGGCATGGGGGCGAAGGAGTTTGGCCGCACCCAAGGGAGACGGTCCACGTGGCTCGGGGAGGTGGCCGAGGTGTGGCGGCGGTGGTGTGCCGAGGAGGAGCCTGGACTTGCCGTGACCACCTCTGGGACCACCGGCACCCCAAAGCACATTCGCCACTCCCGAAAAGCCACGGCATTCAGCGTGGCCCAAACCACTGAGGCCTTGGACCTGGCCAAAGGATGCCATGCGGTGCTGGCCCTGCCCACGGCGTTTGTGGCTGGCCAAGCCATGCTGATTCGCGCGTTGATCGGGCACTGGCGCCTCACGCTGGTCGAACCCAGCGCCGCCCCTTCCTGGTCTGAGAACGTCGATTTCACAGCCATGACACCCCACCAGGCGGAAGGCTGGCTGAAACAAGGGACGGGGTCCACCAACACCTTGTTGCTCGGAGGCGGGCCAGTGTCATCTGCTTTGCTGCGAGGCTTGCATGCGTCCAACAGGGTGTCGAACATCTGGGAAGGGTTTGGCATGAGTGAAACCCTCACCCATGTGGCCCTGCGTCGCTTGGACTCCATTGCCGCCCTGACAGCACCTTTTGTCTCACTCCCAGAAACGCGGGTGGTGGCGGATGCAAGGGGCTGCGCTCGAATTGATGCCCCGGGACGCGAGGTGCACGGGTTGTCCACTTCGGACCTTGTGGACGTGAACGACGCCGGGTCATTTGTTTGGCTTGGACGCATGGACAATGTGGTCAATTCGGGCGGCGTACTCGTCCATCCGGAGGAAGTGGAACAAGCCTTCCACACCATCTGTCCGAACTGGGTGAACGATTTCGTGGTGTACGGAAGGCCCGAAGAGACCCTCGGGTTTGAAGTGGTCTTGCGGGTGCAGATCGCTGAACCGGGAAGGGACCTGGACCACGCGTTCAGCACTTGGCGTTCCCAACTCAAAAGCCTGCTCGGCACGGCCAAAACGCCGCGTTCCGTGGAACTCGGGCAAGTGCCAAGAACCGACCGTGGGAAAGTGCAGCGCCGAACATTGCCGTGACGGCGTTTGGCCCAATTTTGCACCCATGTCTCCACACACCCGCCCCGTGTTGGTCTTCGCCACACACAACCCCCACAAGGTTCAAGAAATCCAAGAGATGCTCGCCGACCGCTACGAGGTCAAGAGCCTCACGGACATTGGCTGCCACGAGGAAATTATCGAAGACGCCGACACGCTGGAAGGCAACGCCAAAATCAAAGCGCAACACGTTGTGACGAACTATGGGCTGGATTGCTTTGCCGACGACACCGGGCTTGAGGTGGAAGCTTTGGACGGGGCGCCAGGGATCTTCAGCGCGCGCTATGCGGGAACGCATGGGGACGCCGAAGCAAACATGGCCAAGCTGCTCAGCGAACTCGACCGTGCGGCCAACGCGGGGAAAACGTCGCGCCAAGCTCAATTCAGAACCTCCATTTGCCTGATTCAACAGGGACAGGAACGTCTGATTGAAGGGGTGTGTCGAGGCCGCATCGAAAAGAGTCTATCTGGGGTCAAAGGCTTCGGATACGACCCCTTGTTTACACCCGAAGGCCACGAGTTGACATTTGCCGAGATGGACGCCGCTCAGAAAAATGCCATCAGCCACCGGGGAAGAGCTGTGCGTGCCATGCTTGGTTGCCTGCTGGCGTAATTGTGGAAAAGCCCCTTGATTACTTGGTGTTTTTTGGTCGAGAGTCAAGGCATCAAGTGCAGGCGTCGCCGCATATTTGGCACGATGAATTACCTTGATTTTGAAGAGCCCATCATGACGTTGCGCGAGCAGCTTGATCAGGCGAAAGAGATCCAAGACAAAAACGACCTCGACATGGCCACCACCGTCGAGGAGTTGGAGGTGAAGATCCAGGAAGTGATTCAGGAGATTTACAGCAAACTCACGCCCTGGCAGCGCGTCCAGGTCAGCCGCCACCCCGACCGTCCCTACACCTTGGACTACATCCAAGCCCTGACCGATGGGGATTTCCTTGAGCTCCATGGTGACCGCACGGTGAAAGACGACAAGGCCATGGTGGGAGGCTTGGGGGAACTCGACGGTCGCCCCGTCATGTTCATCGGTCAGCAAAAAGGCATCAACACCAAGATGCGCCAGTACAGAAACTTTGGCATGGCCAATCCGGAGGGATACCGCAAAGCCCTTCGGTTGATGAAGCTCGCCGAGAAGTTCAACATTCCTGTGGTGACCTTAATTGACACCCCGGGCGCCTACCCCGGGCTTGAAGCAGAAGAGCGCGGACAAGGCGAAGCGATTGCCCGCAACCTTCTTGAAATGTGTCAATTGCAGGTGCCCATTGTGTGCATGGTGATTGGTGAAGGGGCATCCGGGGGCGCATTGGGCATTGGCATTGGCGACAAGGTGTTCATGATGGAAAACACTTGGTACAGCGTCATCAGTCCAGAATCATGTTCCAGCATTTTGTGGCGCTCGTGGGACTTCAAAATGCAAGCCGCGGAAGCCCTCAAACTCACAGGGGAGGACATGAAAGGACTTGGCTTGGTGGACGACATCGTGCCTGAACCCCTTGGTGGCGCCCACGCCAACCGGGAGGAGACCTTCGCCACCGTCAAAAACCTCCTCATCACGGAACTCGACAAACTTCAAAAACTCAACGCCGACAAACGGGTCAACAGCCGCCTGCGCAAGTTCTCCAACATGGGGGTCGTGGCCGGCTGATTTCTGTCCTTGAGTTGGTTACTTTTGCACTGAATTCACAACACACATGCGCATTCTATCTACCCTTTTGGCAGCCGTGCTTCTCGCGGGATGCAGCCTGCCCAAAATGATCAAAACGGTGGAGGAGATCAACCTCGAGGTGACTCCTTCTCCCGTCGTGCTCCAAGGCAACGACGTCACCATCGACATCACAGGAACCTTCCCTCCGAAGTACTTCGCCAAGAAGGTCACTGTGGAAGCCACCCCCTACCTTGTTTGGGAAGGCGGTGAAGTGGCGTTCGAGTCTGTCAACTTTCAAGGCGAAGACGCGGCCGGCAACGGCACCGTGGTCAGCTGGGAGAACGGCAAGTCGTTCAATTACACGTCTACCGTCACCTACGTCGGCGACATGAAGGACAACGCCAGTTTGGAGTTGCGCATGTCAGGCGCACAGGGCGACAAAACCGCCGAGTTTGGCGCCATCACCTTGGCGAAAGGTGTCATGGCCACCCAGGATTTGATCCAACCTGACGAAGCCTACGTCATTGCGACGGACAACTTCCAACGCGTGATCACCTACGCGCAAGATTTGACCTTCAATTACGGGTACCAAAGCAGCGCATTGAAAAGCGCCGAGTACCGTGACGAAGACTGGAAGGCCACCAAGGATTTGTTCGCCCTCGCAGCATCGGCAGACAGCGTGAACGTCATCGGGGTGACCACAGCCTCATACGCCTCTCCTGAAGGTGAGATTTCCTTGAACGAAGATCTCGCCATGGACCGTGCCAAGTCCGCGAACAAAGCCGTGACCCGTGAATTGAGTCGCAAGAAGCTCAATTTGGACGACGAAGCCGTTCGCGCTGAACCCAAGGGCGAAGACTGGGAAGGATTCAAGAAGGCCATGCGCGCTTCTGACATCGCCGACAAGGATTTGATTTTGCGTGTCCTTGAGATGTACAGCGACAAGAACAAGCGCGAGGAAGAAATCAAGAACATCGCGAAGACCTACAAGGAAATCGAAAACAACATCCTTCCTGATCTTCGTCGCAGCCAAGTCAGCATCGTCTACACGGTGGAAGGATACACCGACGAAGAGTTGGTGGATCTCGCCAAAAACAACGCCGACATCTTGACGGTGGAGGAATTGCTCTTCGCCGCCACGTTGTTTGAAGACTCCAACAACAAGCTTGAAGTGTACCAAAACACTGCACGCGTCCACGCCAACGACTACCGAGGCCACAACAATGTGGGTGTCGTTTTGACCGACCTCGGTCGCATGAAGCAAGCCGAAGAGTCGTTCAACGCTGCCAAAGCCTTGGCTGGTGGCAACGGCGTGGTGAACACCAATTTGGGCGCGATGGCCCGCCAGAATGGCGACGTCGAAGGTGCAGCAGCCTACTACGGCAAAGCCAGCGGCGTCGCTGAGTTGAGCTACAACAAAGGCGTGCTGGCCATTGCTCAGGGCGACTACGGTCGTGCCATTTCAAGCATGGGGGGCAGCACCACCCTGAATTTGGCGTTGGCCAAGATTCTGAACGGCGACGCCAACGGCGCTCGTACCGCCTTGCAAAACGGCGATTCCGACAGCGCGATTGCCGACTACCTCCTGGCCGTGTGTGCAGCACGTCTCGACGACGCGGCAGGTGTTCGCAAGCACATCCGCGCGGCTTTGGATAAAGACACTTCGTTGCGCAACCGTGCGTTGAACGACCTCGAATTCCGCAACCACAAAGAATCCCTCATCAACTGAGATTCTTCGTATTGACTCCCAATGAAAAAGCCCGGCCACTTGGCCGGGCTTTTTGCTGCCTTCAACTGCAGTTCAGGCGTGTCTCAAATGCAGGGCCGCTTGCCAAAGCACAACCCCAGCGCAGACGCTGACGTTAATGCTTTGCTTCACGCCATATTGGGGCATTTCCAAGACGGCGTCGCAGATTTCCAAAACATCTTGGGACACACCTCGCACCTCGTTGCCCAAGACCAACCCCCATTTTTCGTCTGGATCAGGACGCCATTCTTGCAGCGGGGTGCTGCATTCAAACTGTTCCACAGCGGCCACTTTCCACCCTTGTTTTTGAAGCGCTTTGACCGCATCCAACGTGCGCTCCCATGGCTGCCAAGGAACATGCCCACTGGAACCCAGGGCACTTTTCAAAATGTCCCGGTGCGGGGGGTGGCAGGTGATGCCACACAAGTCCAGCCCTTCAATGCGAAACGCGTCGCCAGAACGGAAACAGGCCCCCACGTTTTGCCCACTTCGGACGTTGTCCAACACCAGACGGATGGGCATGCACGTCGCACTGGAGTACGACTCGGCACCAATGCGCTCCCCTTTCCCAGAAGCCGAGCTCATCAACGGATGTGCAATGAGTATGGCAGGCGGGCCTGAATGGGATCTCCTGTCTCCACCATGCGACGCACCTGCCAGAGTTCGCGAAGCATGGCTTCATCCACGCCTGTCAACCCCATCGCCTGAAGACCCAAATCGGCCCCCGTCAAATCCTGGATGAACGTCTCGAAGGGATCTCCAGCCTCTGGAAGTGCGACCCGATCGATGTCTTCCACGTCGAGCTCGGCCATCTGTGCGGCATGCAACACCGCATCTTCCAGGTCGCCGAGTTCGTCCACCAACCCCTTGTCCAACGCATCCGCCCCGGTCCAAACACGTCCTCGGGCCACCTCTTCCACTTTTTCAAGGGTCATTCCACGTCCCTCAGCCACCCTGGATGTGAATGTGGTGTACACGTCGGTCACGCTTTCGTTGATGGCGGCCAACGTCACCGCGTCAGGCGCGAACATGCCATCGGGTTGGCCTGCGTGATCATGGAGAGCCACCTCGTCGAACGTGATGCCAGCGTGCTTTTCGAGCATGCCTCCCAAATTTGGAATCATCCCAAACACACCGATTGACCCGGTGATTGTGGTTGGGTTGGCGTAAATCCGGTCGGCCGCGCAGCTGATGTAGTATCCACCCGACGCCGCGAGGTCGCTCATGCTCACCACGAAGGGTTTGCCTGCTTCTTTGAGCAACATGGTTTCGCGCCAAATCACGTCACTGGCCAAGGCGCTCCCACCTGGGGAATTCACCCGCAACACAACCGCCTTGACGTCGTCGGCTTCGCGCGCTTCTCGCAACGCTTCGGCCGTGGTCTCTGACCCAATCGTCGCGTTGTCTCCTTGTCCACTTTCAATGGCCCCCACCGCATAGATCACGGCCACGTTGCCACCCAGGTTGTTGCTGTCCTCATCCTCGTCCTTCGATTCCACCTCTTCCAACACTTTGGCCAAGGCGTCCATTCCGCCCAAGAACCGCTCCTCCAAAGTGTATTGACCGAGGGAAATGAACGATGGCGCTTCGCCATCCAATTTGTCTTCGAGGAGCGAGGTCAACTGGTCCTCGTAAAGCAAGCCGTCCACCAACCTGGCGTCCACAGCGTCTTGAGGGCTGCGAATGGTCAAGTCGTTGGCGAGCTCGTCCAACGTGCCGGGCTCCAAGCCTCGGGCGCCTTCGACATCGGCAGCCATGTCCTGCCAAAAACCTGCAAGCAAAGCCCTGGTTTGTTCTTTGTTGGCTTCGCTGAAGTCTTTGCGCAGGAAAGGCTCCACCGCGCTCTTGTACTTGTTTCCAGGACCACGCACCACAGTGACGTCGATGCCCAATTTCTCGAACATACCTGGGTAGAACATGCTCTGGCTGCGAAGCCCGTTGAGGTTCATGCCTCCCTGCGGGTGCAAGTAGACTTCATCTGCTGCAGAGTTGAAGTGCAGCGCACGTTGGCTCATGTTCTCGCTCCACGCCACAATGAATTTGCCGCTGTCTTGGAGGATGTCCAACCCTGCCCGCAGGTCTTCCATCATGCTGGGCATGACTGCCACGTCGGCTACGTTGAGCAACACGCCTTGGATTTGGTCGTCCCCTGCGGCACGTTCAAACGCGTCCAGGATTTGATTCAGCCCCATCTGCATGCTGGGCTCCAACCCACCGCCCAAGCTGAACGAAAACGGAGAATCTCCCCCGCCCCGCTCCACAATGGGCGCCTCCATGGTCACCTTAAGCACGTTGGCGTCGTCGAGGTCCAGATCTGGACCCGCAGAGGCTTCCACATCTGCGAAAGCTCCGACGATTCCGCCGACCAGCACGCCGACAAAAATGAAGATCAACACGGTGCCTGCCACGAGCAAGCCCAACGTCGACCCAATGGCCGAACTCAAGATGTTTTTTCCAAATGACATGCCCCAAATTTAACACCTCAATCCCGCCCCGGAGTACCTTCGAATGACAATGAATGTGAGAACGGTGTACTTGGGATTGGGCACGAATTTGAGTGACCGACATGCATGGTTGGATCAGGGAGTGGCGGCGTTGGAAGCCTCCTTGGTGGAGCGAAGGGCCATCCAGTCCATGTCCATGTCCCCACGCTACGAAACAGAGGCGTGGGGGATGGCCGAGGGCACACCCGCCTTCCTGAACATGGTGGTTGGGGTCGACACCGACATGCGGCTTGACGCGCTGTTGCGCGTGTTGCTTGAGATCGAACGGGAACATGGCCGTGTGCGGGACACCGGTGCCGAAGGCTACCTCAACCGCACCTTGGACATGGACATCTTGTGCACGTCTGACGGGGAAACATGGAGCTCCGAGGACTTGGTGGTTCCGCATCCCCGAATGACATCGCGACGTTTTGTCTTGCAACCTTTGGCCGACCTCTCCCCTCACTTGACTGTTGCGGACCAAACGGTCCGCGCGGCCTTGAAGGCTTGCCCGTCGAGGCCCGAAGTCGTGCCTGTCGCCGCCCCATCTTGAACTACCTTTCCTGCCGTGTATTCAAGCATCGCAATTGAAGGAGGCATTGGCGCAGGCAAGACCACGTTTGCAACCTGGTTGGCGGAGGAGTTGAGAGCGGAACTCATGCTTGAGCGCTTCGAGGAGAACCCATTTCTGGAAAAATTCTACGACAACCCAGAGGCCCATGGCTTCAGTGTGGAATTGTCGTTTTTGGCGGACCGGTACAAACAGATGCAATCCGTCATCCGCGGTCGGAATTTGTTCAAGCAGCGCATGGTCTCTGATTACAGCTTTGTAAAGAGCTTGATTTTTGCCAAGGTCAACCTGCCCAAGGACGAATTCAACCTGTTCAAAACCATGTTCACCATGATGCACGCCCAGCTGCCTCAGCCAGAGGTGGTCGCCATTCTGGACCCAGGCAGGGTGCGCCAAGAATCCCAAATTGTGAAACGGGGTCGGTCCTACGAACAGTCGCTTCCCGAGGGCTACTTGGACCGCGTGGCGGCAGGCTATGCCGCTCATTACAAACACGCACGCGGCTCACGGGTGCTTTGGATCGACACGTCTGACTTGGACTTTGTGACCCAACCTCAGGCCCTCCGTCTCCTAAAAGAAGCCGTGCTCGCCCCGCGCAAACCCGGGGTTCATCATCTCAAAGTGATGGCCTCGTGAACGACCCTACGGTGATCCAACCTGACTTGAATCCACTCGTCGACGTCGCCTCCCTGCCTCGTGTGGAGGAGGATTGTCTTACGCCCCTGCCGCGGGCGTACGCCAAGGCCAGAATCTTGGTGTACGGACTGTCTTTTGTTGTGACTGGCGTGGCGTGGGTGGCCCCGTGCCTTTGGCTCTTGATGCAAGAGGGTGAACAGGGCCCTCCGGCTGCCTTGTGGTGGACCTTGGGCGGGGCCTGGACTGGCGTGATGGTGCTGTGGGGGCTGGAAGAACACATGGGGTGGCCGATGCGTGGGTTTTTGGTGCGTGAAAGAGATGTGGTTTATCGATCAGGGTGGTGGACGACCCAGGTGGTGGCCGTGCCATTTTCCCGGATTCAACACAGTGAAATCCAGCAAGGCCCTTTGGGCAAGCTGTTGGGATTCTGTTCGCTGAAATTGTTCACCGCAGGCGCTTCTGGGGCCAACCTCAACATCCCAGGATTGCCTCCAGAGACTGCGCGCAACATCCGTCAACTGCTCGAAGCCAATCAGGGTGTTTGAACGTCCCCAAAGGCAACACGCCCTCGGACTGTTGATTTTGATCGGGTGGCAAGCCCAGTCGTTGGTGCGTTCGACTTGGCCCGTCTTCGTGGCCTTTTATTTCCAGGGCGACCGAGACGCCCGGTTTTTCATTTGGGCCATCTCCGTGGGATGCATCCTGACATTTATGGGGGCCGTGTTGCACTTCGCCCGTTTCACGTTTCACCTGGAAGCCGATCAACTGCACGTTCGGAAAGGCGTCTTGGTCCGGGACAAAGTGAACATCCCGCTGGATCGCATTCAAGCCGTCCACGTCGAGCAAAACCTGTTGCAAAGGCTGTTCAAGGTGTGCGGCTTGAAAATCGACACAGCCGGATCGGCAGGGAGCGAACTGACCATTCACGCCTTGCCGTGGGACGATGCCCACGCCCTTCGTGGCCGCTTGCTTCAATCAATCCAAGACGAGGAGGTTGAGTCCTCGGAGGCACAACAAGCCTCGGACACATCTGAACCCAACCTCGTCGTCAGGTTGGACACCCCCACTCTGTTGAAGGTGGGGCTCTCCCAAAACCACCTCTCGAAAATCGGGTTTGCCATCGGGGGCTTGTTGACGTTTCAAGGCATCGCATGGGAGGTCGTGTCAGAACTGTGGCAACGAGTGCCCTCCCTGTACCGGACGGTGTTGCTCTTTCTGTCGCCCTTGATCTTGGTCCTCTCCCCCGTTGTGATTGCAGCTGTGTCCGTGTTGATTTCGGTTGCGACCTCGGTGGTGAAGCATTGGAAACTTCGGGTTTGGGTGGAGGCCGACGAAGACCCCGCCAAGCGCGCACTGCATCTCACGCAAGGACTGCTGAACCGACAAAGCATGCAAGTCCCTCTGCACAAGGTGCAATGGGTGATGTGGGAGAACACTTGGATTCGCAGGCAGTTTGGGTTCGACACCTTGCACATCCGACAGGCTTCTGCTGGCGGAGGTGGTCCGACCGTTGGAGGGCTGAAATTGACCATCCCTGCGGTGGATGGCGGTCCAACCCGCGAATTTGAGGGCTTGATGTTTCCCTCATGGCCCGAGCGCGACCTGGTCACACTCCGCCCCATGCCTTACGCCTTTTGGATGAGGTGGTTCAAGCGTGTGCTGCTTTGGGCACCTCTGGCCCTGGCGGCAGGCATTGCGCTGGGCTGGCCAGCCGGCATGGTGGCCCTTGGGGGATGCACCGCTTGGACTGGGTTCTGGGCGCGCGCGTGGCACCGAGGCACCTGGGCCACCACGGACGGCCGCCATGTGTCGGTGCATCGCGGATGGTTGTTTCGCAAGCGAGTGATGGTGGATTGGACCAAGCTCCAGGCCATCCAATTCACCCAAAACCGCATCCAGGCCCGTCGCGGTGTGGCGCATCTGACGTTCCACACGGCATCCGGGGTGGCGGTCTTGCCTTACCTCTCCACGTCCGTGGCGCTGCAGATTCGCGATTTGGCCTCTGCCCAGGTAAACAGCCACCACGGAGCGTGGATGTGAATTCAGTGGTTTTGCCATCCCGCTTCACGAACTTTTGCCTGGCCTTTGGGTCGCCCGCTGAGCCGAGGTTGGTCGTGTTCGTCTGAAAACTAATTTTGAATCGATGAAGAATTTGACCATTTCTTGTGCGCTTTCGTTGTGCATGGCCACGCTGTGGGGCCAGGTGGACGACGAGTTCTGGTTCGTTGCGCCGGAAGTCACTTCCGCGCATGGGGACAGCCCGGTGTTGTTGCGCTTTGCGACGTTCGACAATCCTGCTCAGGTGATCGTGGACATGCCGGCAAATGCCGACTATGACATCTACAATCTGAACATTCCTGCCAACAGCGCGCTGAGTTTGGACTTGACCGATTCCTTGTCGTGGTACGAGAACCAACCCTTCGACGAGGTGCTTGACAAAGGGATTCACATCACAAGCACGGCGCCGATTTCAGCGTATTACGAGGTGAATCGCCAAAACAACCCAGACATCTTTGCATTGAAAGGCAACAACGCCTTGGGCACGTCCTTTCACTTGCCTTTTCAAAACTTCACCAGCAACGGATACACGTCCTCCCCGTCGGGCTTTGATGTGGTGGCCACGGACGACAATACGACCATCACCATCATCCCCACCCAGGACTTGATCGGACATCCCGCAGGGGTGGCGTTTGATGTGTTCTTGCCATTTGCCGGTTCCACCTACTCCGCGAGGGCCACCAGCACGTCAGCTGCAGCCCATCCCGTCGGAACCACCATCACCTCAGATTTACCTGTGGCCATCACCATGCACGACGATTCTTGCAGCGGGGCTGCTTTTGGAGGATGCTCCGACTTGATGGGGGATCAAATCGTTCCTGACAACATTCTCGGGACGGAATACGTCGCAGTGCATGGCTACTTGGCTGGAGACGACAGGCTCCAGATTTTGGCTGTCGAAGACGGCACTGAGGTCACGGTCGATGGAGGTTGGGTGGCCACCCTCCAAGCGGGGGAAGCCCACCAACACATTTTGAACACTCCCTCGGCATTCATCGAGGCTTCGGCCCCTGTGGCCGTGTGGCAATCGACGGGGTTTGGTTGTGAGCTCGGAGGGGCCCAACTGCCCAGCGTCAAATGCACGGGATCCATGTCGACCGTCTTCGTGCGCTCCACAAGCGAGACCATGCGTCTGAACATTGTGGTGCCCAACGGGGGACAGGGTGACTTTCTCTTCAATGGGAATGCCGGCGTGATCACGGCAACCAACTTTGCCGTGGTTCCAGGCAACACCGATTGGATGTTTGCACAGGTGACAACGCTGGAAGGTCAAATCGCTGTGGAAGCCGCCACCCGCATCGAGAACACGTCCACCCCATTTCACTTGGGCATCATCAACGGGGGAGCTTCTTCTGGAACCCGATTCGGGTATTTCTCGGACTATGGCGCGTTGAAATATGAAACATCCTACGAGCAACTGAACCCTTGCTTGGGCGACCCGCTTGAACTTGACGTCAACCCCATTGAAAATGGATTGTACCAATGGACGGGGCCCAACAACTTCTCGGCCTCGGGGCTGGAAGTCAATGTTGGCATTGCCAACACGAACACGGCCGGCATGTATGTGGTGCAGGGCTTCACCGGGGAATGCGAAATTGAAAACGACTCCTTGGAAGTCGTGGTCCACCAGCCTTTGCCGCCACCTGTCCTCAGTGGAGACATCGAGACGTGCGAAGGGTTGACCATCTCCATGGGTGCAGATTCCGAAAACGTCCTGTGGACGGGCCCAGACGGCTTTGAATCCCAAGGCCAATACGTCGTCATCGACAACATTGCCGTGGGCGACGCTGGGGTGTACACGGCGACGCTCGACGATCCCTACTGCCCTCCTGGTGCGGAAAGCACCTTGGTGGTGACCGTGGCCACAGACGAAGACCTCTCCTTTGTGTGGGAAGACGAACGCGAATTCTGCCAAGGCGAAGAAGTCGTCATCGGCTTGCCCTCGGAAGTCTTCGGCTCACCTGAAATCAACTGGGTGTTCTACGAAGAGGGCGTCGACGAGCCTGTGGTCCTGGCCACAGGTCAAGACGCGACCGTCACGTCGGCGGGCATGCTTGTGGTGGAGGCATTCTCAGAGCCCCCATGCGTGGTGCGTTCAGAGGGCGTCATTCACATCACATACGCCGATTGCGATTTGGTCATTCCCAACGTGATCACCCCGGGCGACGACAACCTGAACAAACGGTTCAAGGTGACCAACCTCAACCAGTTCCCCAACTCCACCATCCAGATCTTCAATCGATGGGGCCAAGAAGTGTTCAGCCACGACGACTTCGGCAGCACCAGCGGGTGGTTGCCTGGGCAGAACCTCTCCGAGGGGGCGTACTATTTCGTGCTGCACGTGATGCGAACGGATCAAGTCATTGGCGTGGAGACAGAGAATGGGGTGACGATGTACGACCAGCCTGGCGCCATCGACCTCCACGGGTCATTCATGGTCTTCTGGTAGGTCCAGGAGATTCCCACTTTCCTTGGTGTCGAGCGTGCCGACGTCTTTCAGCCGTCGTTGCAT
This sequence comes from Flavobacteriales bacterium UBA7382, assembly GCA_002469765.1. Classification (GTDB taxonomy): domain Bacteria; phylum Bacteroidota; class Bacteroidia; order Flavobacteriales_D; family Sanyastnellaceae; genus UBA11663. The sequence goes on from DKNS01000036.1 coordinate 26,824, forward strand.
CACGTTGGTGCGGGTGCTTCTTAAGTCCTCCAACGATTTCTTGGCCGTGGTCAACTGCTTGTCGACCTTCTGCAGTTGGTCGGAGAACTTGCCAAACTCGGTCTTGACGGCCTCCAAAATTTTCCAGACTTCGCTGCTTCGCTTGGTGACCGCCAAGGTGCGAAAGCCCATTTGAAGGCTGTTGAGGAGCGCCGACATGGTGGTGGGACCTGTGACCGTGATGCGGTACTTGCGCTGCAGGGTTTCAAAAATCCCGGGGTGACGCAACACCTCTGCATACAGGCTCTCAATGGGCAAGAACATCACCGCAAAATCCGTTGTGTAGGGTGCCTCCACGTATTTCTCAGAGATGTCCTTGGCGAACTTCTCCAAGGTCACAGACAAAGCCTTCTCCGCGACCCGAATGGCTTCCAAGTCGCCCTCCTCGCGCGCTTGAACCAACGTCTCGTAGCCGGTCAGCGGGAACTTCGAGTCAATCGGCAACCAAACCGTGTCGTCGTCTGAATTTCCCGGCATCCGAATCGCAAATTCCACGCGCTCGCTCGACCCAGGACGGGTGGCGATTTCTTGCTCGTATTGCTCACGCGGAAGCAGCTGTTCGATGATGTTGCCCAATTGGTACTCTCCCAGGATGCCCTTGGTCTTCACGTTGGTCAGCACCTTCTTCAGGTCTCCCACCCCGCTTGCTATGGTCTGCATCTCCCCCAATCCTTTGTGCACGAGCTCCAGCCGTTCGCTCACCAGCTTGAAACTCTCGCCAAGGCGCTTTTCCAAGGTGTCTTGCAACTTCTCGTCCACCGTCTTGCGCATCTCCTCCAGGCGCTTTCCGTTGTCCTCACGGATCTCCTTCAACTGCTTCTCGATGGTGCTTCGAACGTCCTTCACCGCGTCCAAGCTGGCCTTGCCTTGGCCGTCGAGCTGCTTGAGCAGGTCTGCAAACTGCTGGCGAAGGGCCTCCTTTTGGGCTTTGGCGTCCTCGTCCAGGTGCTTCTCAAACGCGGTCAGGTTGTTCCTCAATTCTTCCCGCTGCGCCTGCGCAAGCTCTGCCGTTTCCTTCCGGTTGCGCGCGAACTCGTCCCGCAGTTGGGCGTCTTGCGCGTCGAGCTTGTCCTTCAGCCTGTCCAACCCGTGGTCATTCCCTTGTGACGCACCCATGGACGAGGACATGCGCCAAACGAGCACACACGCCAATGCAGAACACAAGGCGGCAAGGATGGACAGGACTTCAGGCATGGACATGGATTTGAGGTGAAATCAAAGCTACACCTTCAACGTCACCCACCAAGGGGAGGTTTGCCTGAAAGCCTCAGGGTTCACACTCCTGCCCAAAAGCGGCCAGAAGCTCCAACAAATCCGGGATGCCGATTTCGTTCATTGCCAAACTGAGGGCCATCAAAAAAGCCAGACGCGTGGCCTGGCTTTTTTGAACGG
>DKNS01000036.1:28651-29127 GCA_002469765.1 Flavobacteriales bacterium UBA7382
GGGCTGTCCACCACGTGGATGCCGCACTCGCGTATGACGCGCTTCTTGGCCTCGGCCGACTCATCCTCGCCCGACACGATTGCCCCAGCGTGGCCCATTGTTCGTCCCTTGGGCGCGGTCACCCCAGCGATGAAGCCCACAACGGGCTTGGTTCCGTGTTCTTGAATCCAACGCGCGGCTTGGACCTCGAGGTCGCCGCCAATTTCACCGATCATCACGATGCCCTTGGTCTCGTCGTCCGCCATGAGCAACTTGACCGCCTCGAGGGTGGTGGTGCCGATGATGGGGTCGCCGCCAATGCCGATGGCCGTGGTTTGACCGAGGCCCGCTTTGGTGCATTGGTCCACCGCTTCGTAGGTGAGGGTGCCTGACTTGGACACGATGCCCACCACGCCTGGCTCGAAGATGAATCCCGGCATGATGCCCACCTTGGCTTGGCCTGCTGTGATGATGCCTGGGCAGTTGGGGCCGATCAA
>DKNS01000015.1 GCA_002469765.1 Flavobacteriales bacterium UBA7382
GACGTTGTCCAACACTTCCAAGGTGTGGTAAAAGTTGTCTTTGTGACCAACACCTTTCCGCCATTCAACACCTTGCAACGCCGCCATCTCTGGGAGAAACCTGTGAAGCAGTTTGGTTTTGAAGAGCAGCTTGAATCCGCGTGAGGGACGCGGTGACAAAATGACCTTGTTTACTTCGGTGTGTATCCGTTCGGCCGAGATGATGTTCAATCGGTTGGCGTTTCTCTGTATCGAGGCCAAACTGCCTTCCTCGATGCGGAAACCCAACTGAGAAGCAAACCGCACTGCCCTCAGCATGCGCAGTGGGTCGTCGCTGTATGTCACGTCGGGATCCAATGGGGTTCGAATCCATTTGCGACTCAAGTCGTCCACGCCGCCAAATGGATCCACCAACTTGCCGAAGGAGTCGGCGTTCAGGCTGATGGCCATGGCGTTGATGGTGAAATCCCGGCGATTCTGGTCGTCCTCCAACGTTCCGTCTTCCACAACAGGCTTTCTGCTGCCCCGGGTGTAGCTTTCCTTTCGAGCTCCCACGAACTCCACTTCATAATCTCGCGCCTTGAACATCGCCGTCCCGAAGTTCTTGAAGACGTGAACCTGGCGGATGTCCATGGATTTAGCCGTGGCCCGCGCCAATTCAATCCCGCTGCCTTCCGTGACAATGTCAATGTCCTTGCAGGGACGTTCGAGGAGAAGGTCACGGACAAAACCGCCGATCACGAAGGCGCGCTGCCCGCGTTCGTCAGCAAGTTTTCCGACCCTTTTGAACACAGGGTGGGTGAGGTGTGACGCCAAGTTCATCATGGGTGAAGCAAAGGTACTTCTGGGACGGCTGTTATTTCCTGAGGAATGTGAATCTACCTGCCTCGTCAAACGCCACCATCATGGAAGGCACGCCAGTTCCTTCGACTTCTTCTCTGCGGTGGACGCTGACGTGGTCAACGAGCTGTTTCAGCGCGTCGGGAATGTCCTTGAAAGTCTTGGGGGCGACATGCCCAGTGAAATTGGCGCTTGTGGAGGCGAGGGGTTTGTTCAACCCCCGAATGATGTAGGCGCTGTAGTCTTCCCGAACGCACCGGATTGCAAGACTTCCATCCCCGCCGAGCAGGGCGGAGGAGACCCCCTTGCCCTTGGGGTAGACCACGGTGGTGGGTCGATCCCCAAGTTCCATCAAATCCCAGGCGGCTTCAGGCACTTCGTCAACAAGCTGCTCTACGTGGCCGTCGTCGGCCACCAGAACCAACACTGGATGAACCGGGTGGCGCTCTTTGATTGTGTTGAGTCGCTCGACCGCCTCGTCGTTGGTCGCGTCGCATGCGATTCCCCACACCGTGTCTGTGGCGTGAAGCAGGATGCCCCCTTGTTTTAGCACCTGGACCGCTTGTCGGGCATCTGCGTGCCAAACTTCCTCCTTGTGTTTTCTGCCCATGCTCAGCCCTTGTGTTGGGAAAGCCACGTTTCGACGGCCTTGGCGATTCGGCCATGTGGATCCGATGCGGAATCTCCTAGGAACGGCTTGCCTGTCACCTTTTCGTACAACTCCACGTAGCGCTGGGTGACGGTTGCCAAAAAAGCGTCATCCATGGGGGGAGGGGTTTGACCTTCAAGCCCCATGAAGTCGTGGGACATGAGCCATTCTCGGACAAATTCCTTGCTCAGTTGCCTTTGCGGCTCGCGAGCAGCTTGTCTGGCTTCGTAGCCGTCGGCGTAAAAGTAGCGGGAGCTGTCCGGAGTGTGGATTTCGTCGATGAGCGTCAGGACCCCATCTCGCAGACCAAACTCGTATTTGGTGTCCACCAGGATCAAGCCTTGTTTTCCAGCCATCTCGGTTCCGCGTTGGAAGAGGGTTCGCGTCACCTGAACGAGTTCAGCCCAGAGCGCTTCCGATACGATGCCCCGTGCCAAAATGTCGTCGGGTGAGATGTCCTCGTCGTGGCCTTCCTCCGCTTTGGTGGCCGGCGTGATGATGGGCTCAGGAAAGCGGTCGTGTTCGGTCATTCCCTCTGGCATGGACGCGCCACAGAGGGTTCTGTGACCAGCTTTGTATTGCCTCCAGGCATGCCCGGTTAAATAACCGCGAATCACCATCTCCAAGCGGATGGGCTCGCATTTGAGTCCCACAGTTACGTTGGGGTCAGGTGTGGCGACGTTCCAAGTTGGGACGATGTCACCCACGGCATCCAAGAAATGGCTCGCAACCCCATTGAGCACTTGGCCCTTAAAAGGGATGCCGCGGGGCATCACCACGTCGAACGCACTGATGCGGTCGGAGACCACGGCCACCATCAGGTCATCCCCAATGGTGTACATGTCGCGGACTTTGCCGTGGTAAGACGAGGTTTGGCCTGAGAAGGAGAAATCAGTGTTTCGAATGGCAGTCATGGGAGAGGTGTCAGTCTTCAATGAATGGGTTGGAGGATGCATGGCGCTGCGCTTCGCGCAATTCCCGGGCGGCGCGCTTGGCTTCCTTTTTGGCTTCGGCGTCTTCGGCGCGCTTGGCGTCGTCGGCTTCGAATCGGTCGATGATGGCGCCAACGAGGCGGTGACGAATCACATCCAGACCTGTGAGTTTGATGGTGGCGATGCCTTCCACGTCCTCCAAAAGTCGAAGGGCGTCAATCAAACCAGACCTCTGGTTGCGCGGCAAGTCCACTTGAGACCCGTCTCCTGTCACGACAAATTTTGCCTCTTTGCCCATGCGTGTCAGGAACATGCGCATTTGGGCGGAGGTGGCGTTTTGGGCTTCGTCCAAAATCACGAATGCCTTGTCGAGCGTCCGGCCCCGCATGAAAGCGAGCGGTGCCACTTCAATCACGCCTTTCTCCAAGTGGTCGGCCACCTTCTCGTAAGGCAGCATGTCTGTCAAGGCGTCGTAGAGCGGTTGCAGGTAGGGGTCCAATTTCTCTTTTAAGTCGCCTGGCAAAAAGCCCAAATTCTCGCCTGCCTCAACGGCAGGACGGGTGAGGATGATCTTCTTCACCCGGCGGTCCTTCAGGGCCGCCACCGCCATCGCCACGGCCGTGTACGTTTTCCCAGTTCCAGCCGGTCCCACGGCGAACACCATGTCATGTTTTCGCACGGCGTCCACCAACCGTTTCTGATTGGGGGTTCGGGCTGTGACCTTGAGCCCTCCTGGTCCGTAGACGATGACGTCATCTTTGGAGGCCTGGTTGAAGAAGTCGGATTCGTCGGATTTGGCCAACCTCGCCAGCTCATCCACGCCAATCGAATTGTACCGATCTACATGCCAAAACACCATCCTCATCACCTCCTCAAAACGCCCGAGGTCCTCGTGGTCGCCCATGGCCTTCAGTGACGTCCCCCGTGCCACAATTTTCAACTTCGGGAAATGGGTCTGCATGGCTCGCAGGTTCTCGTTGTTGGGGCCGAGGAAGGCCATTGCGTCAAGCCCGTCGAGGGAAAGATTGGATTCGTGCATGTGGAGGACAAAATTAGCTTTCTCACCTTTGCCAACGTGACTCCAATCACCCTCATCAGCGATTTTGGTCCAGACAGCATGTATGTAGGCATGCTCAAGGGCAGCATCCTTCGAAGAATGCCAGATGCCGAGGTGGTGGATTTGACCCACAGCATCCGTCAATTTGATGCCGTCCACGCCGCGTTTGTGCTTCGGGTGTCCATGGACAGCTTTCCGGCAGGCACGGTCCATATCGTGGCGGTGCAGTCGCTTGAGACCCCGGACCACCCTCACCGCATTGTCAAGATGAAGGGACAATTCTTCATCGGTGCAGACAGCGGCGTTTTCAAGTCTATGGGATTGCGGGAGCCTGAGGCTGTGTACGACTTGTCCAATGTCCAAACCGACGCGAACGAACCCACCTTCCCAGAACGGGCCTTGTTTGTGCCGGCGGCCACGCACCTAGCCAAAGGGGGCATTCCAGAGATGTTGGGACGGCCTGCGGCGCTGTCCAAGCACGTGGAAAGCCTCAGGCCGGTGGTGGAGGGCAACGCCATTGTTGGCCATGTCCGGCATGTAGATGGCAGGGGCAATTGCATCACAGACATCGACGAATCTCTCCTGCAGGAGGTGGGCAAAGGCCGCTCGTTTTACATCAGCATGCGCCGTGCCCGCAGCGACATACGGACGGTCGGCAAGTCGTATCTGGACGGCACCCCTGGAGAGCCGGTTGCGGTCTTCAATTCCATGGGGCTGCTTGAGATTGCCATTTGCATGGGGGGCAACAATTCAGGTTACGGCGGGGCGTCAGCCTTGCTGGGCCTCAAGTACCAAGATCCGGTGAGGATTGAGTTCCAATCCTCGACGCTTTGATTGTTCGGTTGGTCAGGCTGACGTTCAGCCCACAGTCGGTGGACGCCTTCGATGCGCTCTACGCTCAGTTTGAAGCCCGCATCCATGCGCGACCCGGGTGTCGCATGGTGCGTACCATGAGGGTGCCTGACGAACCTTGTCAGCGAGCGACATTGAGTTTATGGGATGCGCAGGAAGACCTCGATGCCTACCGAGAGTCGGCGTTGTTCGGGGAAGTTTGGCCTGCCACCAAAGCTCTTTTTGCTGCGCCCCCAGAAGCCCAGTCTTACGAGCTGAATGGCGATGTTCCTGGCGTTATCTTTGACGCTTAGATTCCAATGAGGGCACTTGTTTTGAAAGAAGTCCGGAGCTTTTTCAGCTCCTTGATGGGGTACACTGTTGTGGCGGTGTTCCTGCTTTTTACCGGCTTGTTTTTGTGGATTTTCCCTGGGATGTGGAACGTGCTGGACAGTGGGATGGCCTCCATGGCCTCCTTTTTCGCCCTGGCTCCATGGATCCTGATGTTCCTGGTGCCTGCTGTGACCATGAGGTCTTTTGCTGAAGAACAGAGGCAGGGCACGCTCGAATTGTTGCTGACGCGCCCACTGTCGGAAGGGCAAATTGTCTTGGCCAAATTTCTCGGGACTTGGACGGTTTCTTTGGTCGCACTTATGCCGACGTTGTCCTATGTTGCCGTCATTGGCATGCTCGGGAAGCCGTCTTGGAATGTGGATTTGGGCGCGGTTTGGGGCAGTTACCTAGGGTTGGTGGTGTTTTCCGGTGCCTTGACCGGCCTTGGTCTGGTGATGTCTACGCTGACGACCCAACCTTTGGTGTCCTTCCTCTTGGCCGTTGTGGCTTCCGTGGTCTGCTACGTAGGACCAAGTGCCATGGCAGATTTCTCTGTGCTTGGATCGTGGGAGCACACGGTTGCGCAGCTCGGCATGCAGGCTCATTTTGAAGCCATGAGTCAAGGACGGCTGGATTCCAGGGATGTCTTGTATTTCATCTCTTGGATGGTCTTGTCTGTGCTCGTGGCAAGGTTCATGTTGGTCATGCGACGGGGGCGGTTGATTCGGGAAGGAACTTCATTGGCGCTGTCCACCGCGATTCTTGGGGTGGTGATCATGTTGGGGCAACTTGTGCATGGTGCTTTAGATCTGACGGCAGAGAAGCGCCACACCTTGGCAGATGGGACATGTCAGTTGCTGGAAGGCCTCCAGGACGACGTATTGATAACCTGCTATTTAACGGGTGAGTTGCCACAAGAGTGGCGGCGCCTTGAGCAGGAGATGGAGTCGTTGCTGCAACGAATGTCACGTGCGAGTGGCGGAAAATTGACCTACCAATTCGTCGACATCTACGCCGTCGACGACCCAAAAACCGTGGGGCAAAACGAGCAGGCTCTGTTCGAACGTGGGCTGAAATTCACACGGATCGCCTTCGAAGAGAACGGAATGCAGTCGTTCAAGACCGTGTGGCCTGG
>DKNS01000080.1 GCA_002469765.1 Flavobacteriales bacterium UBA7382
GGTCAACGCAGACCGACCCCGCGACCAGTGGTTGCAACCAGTGCATCGTCTGGACAAGCCCACGAGCGGAATTGTGCTCTTTGCCACACCAGGGGACGCCTTGAACGACTTGAAGCTGGAATTCGTGCACCGCCGCACAACGAAGGTGTACTGGGCCGTGGTTCGAGGATGGACTGAAGAGGAAGGCGTGGTTGAGAAGCAGCTCCCCACAGCGCACAACCCCAAGCCCAAGGAAGCGATCACCCGATACACCACCCTCGCAAGGACCGAGTTGAATGTGCCCGTGGGCCCTTACGAAACATCCCGGTACAGCCTTGTCGAATGCCGGCCTGAAACAGGCCGGTTCCACCAGATCAGGCTTCACTTTCGCCACCTCAGGCATCCCCTTGTGGGCGACTCCCGGTATGGAGACAAACGACACAACCGCGCTGTGGCTTCCGGCACAGGGACCGACACCCTCATGCTCCATGCAGGCAGGCTTGTCGTCCAGCTTCCGGGCGGGAGCGGCATGCTTCAAGTTCAGGCTGCGGTGCCCGCAGGATGGAATGCCTTGTTGGACGGCTGGCCTTGGGACGGCGACCTGTCCAACGTGCCTCGGGAGCATGCGGTTGCGGTGAAGTAAGCCGCTTCAAGGACGGCACCGGGTTTGGGCTAATTTCGCGTGGAGCCACGCAACGACATGGAACAACAAGCCCCCTACAAGCCCCAGCACAAAGTCCGCATCGTCACCGCCGCGAGCCTGTTTGACGGCCACGACGCCGCCATCAACATCATGCGGCGCATCATGCAGAAAACCGGATGCGAAGTGATTCACTTGGGGCACGACCGCAGCGTGGACGAGGTGGTCACCACCGCCATCCAGGAAGACGCCCAAGCCATCGCCATGACCTCCTACCAAGGCGGGCACATGGAGTACTTCAAGTACATGAAGGATTTGTTGGACGAGCGAGGCGCAGGGCACATCCGAATTTTCGGTGGAGGTGGCGGCACCATTTTGCCCGAGGAAATTCAGGACCTGCAGGACTACGGCATCGAACGCGTCTACCATCCCGACGACGGACGGGCGATGGGGTTGCAGGGGATGATCAACGACCTCATCCAACGTGCAGACTTCAACACCGTGCCTGATTTGGAGGCGTTGGACGGCGCCACCGCAAGGTTGAACCAGCGCAACGTTCGGGACTTGGCCAGGTGCATCACAGCCGCGGAGAACAACGTCGAGGCCTTTGGTGCTGCATTTGCAGATGTCAAGGCCAATCTGCCGGTTGTCCCCGTCCTAGGCATCACCGGCACAGGAGGGTCGGGCAAGTCTTCCATGGTGGACGAACTCGTGCGTCGGTTTCTAATCGACTTCCCCGAGAAGCGCATCGCCTTGGTGAGCGTCGACCCTTCCAAGCGGAAAACCGGAGGGGCGTTGCTGGGAGACCGCATCCGCATGAACGCCATCCACTCGGGCCGGGTGTACATGCGCTCGTTGGCCACTCGGCAATCCAATTTGGCCTTGTCACGTCATGTGCAGGAAGCTCTCGACATCCTGAAAGCCGCTGAATTCGACCTGATTGTCCTGGAGACGAGCGGCATTGGCCAAAGTGACACCGAGATCATGGACCACAGCGACGTGTCGTTGTATGTGATGACTCCTGAATTCGGGGCAGCGACGCAACTCGAGAAGATCGACATGCTCGACTTCGCCGACGTGGTGGCCATCAACAAGTTTGACAAACGAGGCGCCCAAGATGCGTTGCGAGACGTTCGGAAGCAGTTCAAGCGCAACCACGACTTGTGGGAAGCCAACGACGAAGACCTCCCGGTCGTGGGCACCATCGCGTCGCAATTCAACGACCCCGGGACCAACGAGCTGTACCGACGCATGATGAACACGCTGTCGGAAAAGACGGGTGCAGCGCTGTCGTCCAATTTCGCGGCGGACCAAGGCGCCAGTGAAAAGGTGTTCATCATCCCCCCTGCCCGGACACGCTACCTCAGTGAGATCGCAGAATCCAACCGGGCTTACGACCGGTGGGCCGAGAAGCAAGCCGACTTGGCCGGAAAACTCCAAGCCCTGTCCACCGCGGCCGACTTGGTCGACGGAGACGCTGCCGACGCTTTGGCCGCCCGAAGCAAACACATCCAACTGGACTTGGATGCACGCCTCAAGGAATGGCTCGAGGGGTGGCCCGAGTTGCGTGCCCGGTACGAAGCGGACGAGTACGTGTTCCAGGTGCGGGGCAAAGACATCAAAATCCCGACTTCGAGCAAGTCTCTGTCCCACCAAGACATCCCCAAAGTGGCCCTGCCCTCGCTGACCGGATGGCAAGACTTGGCCAAATGGCATTTGCAGGAAAACCTGCCGGGTTCCTTTCCTTATACCGCGGGCATCTACCCCTTCAAACGTGAAGGCGAAGATCCCACGCGGATGTTTGCGGGGGAAGGCGGACCGGAGCGCACCAACAAGCGGTTCCACTACGTGTCTTTGGGCATGCCCGCCAAACGGTTGTCGACGGCGTTTGACTCGGTGACCCTGTATGGCCGAGACCCCCACGTCCGACCGGACATCTACGGGAAAGTCGGGAACTCCGGAGTCAGCATTTGCTGTCTGGATGACGCCAAAAAGCTCTACAGTGGGTTCGACTTGTGCGCATCCAACACGAGCGTATCGATGACCATCAACGGCCCTGCGCCGGTGCTGCTCGGTTTTTTTCTGAACGCGGCCATCGACCAGCGGTGTGAAAAACACCTCCGCGAGCATGGCATGGAAGCCCAAGTGGAGGCTGCGCTGAAGGCGAAATGGGACGACCGCGGGCTGACCCGCCCCACATACCACGGGGATTTGCCAAAAGGCAACGATGGTCTGGGGCTCCTGCTCTTGGGTTGCACAGGCGACGAGGTGCTCGACGCAGCGACCTACGACACGCTCAAAACCGAGGCCCTGTCCAGTGTGCGCGGCACGGTGCAGGCGGACATCTTG
>DKNS01000116.1:0-3614 GCA_002469765.1 Flavobacteriales bacterium UBA7382
CCTGGGGCAACCAAATCCTTGAGAGCGCCGACACAGATCCAGATGTCCATGTTGTTTCGGCCCATGTACTTCGGCCCATCGGGCTCGACCAAAACCACCCGACATACCAGCCGGGACGTTCATTCTCAGACGCTTTTTGAATGCCAATCTCTGCCAATACCGGAACCGTTACAAAACGTGCACGCCCCTGGTAGGCCTGAAGCACCCTGTCGTCCTCGGCAGTTTGAACCAACATGGACGCAATGGTCTCGCTGGTCTTCCATTCCAGCGCTACGCCCCCACTCGCTTGCAATTCTAAGCCATTCCAGCCCAATGGAATGCGGATGCCTCCCAACAAAGGCAGCCGGTACGCCAGGCTCCTTAACTGGGGCAGGGTATCCACCGTGGCGACGGCCAACGTGTCGTTCGCATAAGATGAAACGACAACATGTTCCCGACGCACCCATTCGATGCCTCCACCCAAGGTCCACCCTTGTCGCAAACGACGGTGGATTCGAAGGCCAAACTCCGTTCCCACACGAGGGGTCCAAGTGCTTGTCAATCCCTGCATGGTCCCATCCGCAGGCTCCATTCCCAAGACTTGAACAGGCACGTGCATCCTGGACACCACATCCAGCTCCCATGGCAATCCAGAAGGTTGGGCGTGCGCAGACGTCGACGTCAACCAACCCAAGACAGCCAGCCCCAACACTGCAGCCGTGAACGCCAACAAACCCCAACGCCAACCTCTGTGTGGGATGAAAGGGTCTCGGAACTCGCCGTGCACCAAGTTGTTCTCTCGGATGGCAACCCTGTCGTGGGTTTTCACCACCCCAAACATCACTTCCCCATCCTCCTCATGACGTTCGTAGCCGATGCCCAAGGCGGACAACCGCTCGGCAAACCGAGAGGCGTGCACCTGTTCACGGAAGACAAACACCCGGTACCGGTTGTCTCCAGGATGGCTGTGATGGTTGACCCACCTCATGCGCTACTTTTTTAGGGTGGGCTTAAGCTCATGTTCCCTCACCGACGACACCTTCCCATCCTGCCATCGCGTGACAAACTCCAAAGGCATTCTGTGGCTCTTGGGCCAGTCTCCCTCCGGATAGCCCACGTAGAACAGCCCCATGACCTTTCCCTCTTCGGGGAGGCCCAAAGCCTTCTTGACCTCTGGTCTCCCCATGAATTTGGGAGTGGTCCATTTGGCGCCCAAGCCATAGGCTGTGCACATCAGGTGCATGTTCTGAACTGCCGAAGCAACAGCCCACGCGTTGTCCTCCTCAGAAATGCGGCCTTCTGGATCGTGAACCCGTCCCAATCCAATCACGCAGTTGCACGCATCAAATCTCGCTTTGAGCTTCGCCACACGCGCCTTGTTCACGTTGCCTGGCCCAGCGTGGTTGGCATACCATTGCGGCAATCCATCACGCAGCACAGCCAACCCCTCTTCAGAGAACACGGTGAATCGCCAAGGTTGGGTCATGCCATGCGTGCCCGCCCAGGTGCCCGCCCTAAGAATCTCCTCGACAATGTCGCGGTGCACTTTTCGCGGTCCCATGGCCTCAGGAGAAAAAGAGCGGCGGTCCTTCATCAAGGCCGCCACATCGCTCAGGTTGTGTCGCATGCATCAAAGGTAGACCGACAACCCGGACTCAACCCATCCAAGAGCCACTGTTCACATCCAAGGCTTGGCCTGTGAACGTCGCAAGCCTCGGCACACCTTCACCTTCTCCAAGTCCCGTGAACAAAAAATCAACCCACTGTGCCATTTCTGCAGGGGTCGTCATCCTCAGACACGGCAGAATCGATTCTTGCTGCCCCTTGCATTTTTCAAAGGACATCCCTTGGGCATCCGCCATGGATTGAATGCTGTTCCTGGCCATGTCGGTGTCAACCCATCCCGGACACAAGGCATTGACCATGACCCCTTGTGGCGACCACTCCACAGCCAATGATCTCACCAATCCAAGAAGTCCGGTCTTGCTCGTCACATAAGCACTCTGTCCAGGCACTCCGAAACGCGCAAGAACGCTGCTTGTGACCAAGATCTGCTTGACTCCATCAGCGAGCTTCAAATGAGAAAAGCTCGCCATCAGCGTGTTGTATGTGCCCGTCAAATTCACGCGAATGATGTCCTCCCAGCGGTCGTCTGGCCCCCACTGGTTTCCTCCTCCAATGCCGGCATTGGCGAACACCCCCGTGAGCGGCTGATTGCTCAAATCGGCCGCGCTCGATTCCAATGCCGAAACCACCGCATGGGCGTCCGAGACATCCACTGGAAGGGAAACATGTGCCTCTGGCCTGTGCATGTTCTTTCGAACTTCCTCCAACGCGTCCAATCGTCGCCCCACAAGCAACACCCGAATTCCTTCCCGCTCTGACAACTTCATGGCCACCGCGGCACCAATGCCGCTCCCTGCTCCTGTGATGAGTATTGAGTTCATGAATTCAAAGAAACAAAAAGGCCCGGCTTGCGCCGGGCCTTTCCATTGTTTCAGTCGTTCAGATCAGCACTCCTGACCGAATGCAGTCAAGAACTCGAGCAAGTCAGCAGTAGACACTGAGCCGTCGCCGTTCAAGTCCGCAGGACATGGGTTTGCGATTTCGAAGTTGCAAGAACCGTCGTCAATCACAGCGCCCTCGTCGTAGTTGGTCGCAGACTCATAAGTGCAACCAGTGCATCCGTCAAACACACAGAGCGTGATGTCAGAAATGTTCGTGGCAGCATCGTAGTTGCATGCATATGGGACGTCGCATCCCACGACACACTGGTCGCCTGAACCAACGTTGAAGGTCACAGTCTCACCAGCGACACCCTGGACGAGTCCAGCAAATGCACCAGAGATATTCCAAGAGATCTCTCCTGGGAAGCTTCCTTCAGTCACAGTGATGCTGTAGCAACCCGAGCCCAAGCAGTAGGTGTCAGCACCGGTAGAACCAGCTTCGATGGTGCCTGAACCAATCAACGTGCCGTCCACGCTGCTCAATTCGTACACCGCACCGTTCCATCCGTCACCCCAGCTGTCAATCATGTTGACGGTCACGCAGTTGTCGAAGCAGCACGAGCCGTTGTCGATCAACGCATCTGCATCGTAGTTGCAAGCAGTGTTGTCTGTGCAACCTGCGCAAGACTCGTACTCGCAAGAGCCGTCGTCGTCAGTCGCAGTGGCGTCGTAGTTGCAAGCACCTTCTTCAGTGCAACCGCAGACTGCGTCTCCGATGGAGGCCGTCACAGGCTGGTCATCTGGGCTGAAGCTTGAGTATGTCGCTCCACCTGAAGCAAGGATGTCACCAGCTTCAGTTTGCATCTGCCATGACACCTCACCTGGGTAAGAACCACCTTCCACAGAAATCTGGTAGCAGGCAGGAGCCAAGCAGAAGTAGTCGTAACCGAATTCTGCACCCTGATAGTTGTCGTTGTCGACAGACCACGCTGCTTCTTCCAAGCTTCCGCTGGCAACGACGTCACCGGCGAAGTTGGTCACAGTGTAGGTCGCGCCGTTCCAACCGTCGCCAAAGCTGTCTACCATGTAGAATGCAACTGGTGTTCCAGTTTCGTCTGGGCAGACGCAGCTGAAGTAGTCACAGTCGGTGTCCACGTTGGCGTCTGGGTTGTAATCACAAGCAGCTGC
>DKNS01000116.1:3943-4126 GCA_002469765.1 Flavobacteriales bacterium UBA7382
TTGGTGCAACCCTCCACGACTGGTGCGCAGTCGAAGGTCAAGTCGAACGTGCCAGCAGCGCCAGTGGAGCCGACATACACGTAGTACAAGACGCCTTCTTCAGAAATGAACGACACGTCGACATCGTCGGCGTCGAACAAAGTGCAGTTGCCGTTGCCATCGTTGCCTTCGGCAGACGCCACG
>DKNS01000039.1 GCA_002469765.1 Flavobacteriales bacterium UBA7382
GGTTTGAATTCGAATTTTTCGTCGGCCTCATGTTCTTCCTTCTCCCAAGCGTCTCGTTGGGTGCGGAAGTCATCTTGAATCAGACTGCGAAAGGAATCGATCTCGGCGCGCACATCCTTGCGGATGGCCTCCAAATCCTCGTTGGTCAAGAGGGTTTGGATACGTTGCAAAATTTCTGACCGCATGGCGGTAAAGTTGAGGGTGTTGAGGACCGCAATTTACGGGGTTTTGATGCACCTTCCGTGTGTGGAAAGCGAATTGAAGGAGCCCAAACCCCCTGCAGCCGTGCTCGAGCGCATGCGGGGGTGGTGCGGATTGAGGGACAGGTCGGAACGGGAAGCGCAGGAGAAATTGAATGGCTTGTTGGCCAAAATGGACCCCATTCCACCCGCCACGCTCCGGGAGCAATGGGTGTGCGACTGGATGGACCTTCTCCTGGAGGAAGGCAGCTTGGACGACGCGCGCTGCGCAGAATCCTACGTGCGGGTGCATTTGGAACACAAGTCGTGGGGCCCTTTGAAGATCAAGGCGGGCCTGGCCGCCCGTGGGGTGGCCCGCATTCACGTGGACCGTGCCCTGGCCCAATTCGACGAGTCTCGCTGGCAGCGCGAGGCCGATGCCTTGGCGGCGCGTCGCGTGGACGAGTTGGCGACACGCCGGCCGCGGGTGGTGCGGTGGTTGTTGGGTCGTGGATTCCCCCAGCGCATGGTGCTGAACGCCCTCGACCGCGCGAGACAAGGCTGAGCACATGGCCTTGGGCTCGGGCGCGTACTTTTGTCCCATGTTGACGATGGACCAAATCGCAGCCTTGGGCAAGCGCGTTGATGAGTTGAAAGGCTACCTCGGCGTGGAGCAGAAGAGGATGGAAATCGCCGAGGACGAGAAGCTCACCCAAGACCCCGAGTTTTGGAACGACCCCAAGGCGGCGGAAAAGGTCATGAAGCGCATGCGGAACAAAAAGGGTTGGGTCGGATCATACGACAGTTGCGCTTCCGCGGTGGAGGACATCCAGGTTCTTCATGAGTTCATGAAGGCGGGTGAAGCGGAGGAGTCGGAGGTCAATTCGGCCTTCGAGGCAGCTCAAACGGCCATCGAAGAGCTCGAATTCAAAAACATGTTGAGTGCCGAGGAAGACAGTTTGAATGCCGTGATGCAAATCACCTCGGGTGCTGGCGGCACAGAGAGTTGCGATTGGGCGTCCATGTTGATGCGCATGTATCGCATGTACGGCGACAAGAATGGCTTCAAGGTCAAAGAACTCGACCTCCAAGACGGGGACGTGGCTGGCATCAAGCAGGTGACCATGGAGTTTTCGGGAGATTTTGCCTTTGGCATGCTGAAAGGGGAAAACGGGGTGCACCGTCTCGTGCGCATCAGCCCGTTCGACAGCAACGCCCGGCGCCACACCAGCTTTGTCTCTGTCTACGTGTATCCCTTGGTGGACGACACCATCGACATTCATGTCAACCCAGCTGACATCGCTTGGGAAACATTCCGCTCCGGCGGTGCAGGGGGGCAGAACGTGAACAAAGTCGAAACAGGCGTCCGCTTGCGTCACGCGCCGACGGGCATCATCATCGACAACACAGAAACGCGCTCCCAGCTCGGGAACAAGGAAAAGGCCATGCAGCTTCTGAAGTCGCAGTTGTACGAGATGGAGATTGCCAAGCGCAACGAGGCCCGCGCCGAGATTGAAGCTGGCAAAAAGAAAATCGAGTGGGGCTCGCAGATTCGGTCCTATGTGATGCAGCCCTACAAAATGGTCAAGGACGTCCGTACCGGACACGAGACTTCCAATGTCGACGCCGTAATGAACGGCGACATCGATGGATTCCTTCGGGCCTACCTCATGGGGGAAGGGGCCGGAGCCGACCACAGTGACGACGTGTGATCGTCCCCATTCAATTGACTTACCCGACCACATCCAAAACCAAAGACCATGTCGACCCGCATCGAAAAAGACACCCTTGGTGAAGTTCATGTGCCCGCGGACAAATACTGGGGCGCCCAAACAGAACGCTCACGAAACAATTTCAAGATTGGCCCTGTGGGCTCGATGCCCATGGAGGTGGTTCGCGCCTTCGCTCATTTGAAGCGCGCCGCGGCCCTGACGAACGCAGAGCTTGGGGTGTTGGACGCCAGCAAGAAGGACTTGATTGTTGAGGCGTGCGAGGAGATCCTCGCGGGCAAGCTGGACGACCAGTTTCCGTTGGTCGTGTGGCAAACCGGGTCAGGCACCCAGAGCAACATGAACGTCAACGAAGTCGTGGCCAACCGAGCCCATGTCTTGGCAGGGGGCGTCTTGGGCCAAGGGGAGCGCCCCGTCCACCCCAACGACGACGTGAACAAGAGCCAAAGCTCCAACGACACGTTCCCCACCGCCATGCACATTGCGGCCTACAAGGCCGTGGTGGAAACCACCCTCCCAGGGGTGGAGCGATTGCGCGACGCGCTTCAGGCCAAGGCCGATTCGTTTCAAGACATTGTGAAGATTGGCCGCACCCACTTGATGGACGCGACGCCCTTGACCTTAGGTCAGGAGTTCGGCGGTTACGTGGCGCAGCTGGAGTTTGGCATGAAGGCCCTGCGCAACACGTTGCCCCACCTGGAGCAGTTGGCCCTGGGGGGCACGGCGGTGGGCACCGGCATCAACACTCCTGACGGGTACGATGTCCTTGTGGCCGCGCACATCGCCAAATCCACCGGTCATTCATTTGTGACGGCCGAGAACAAATTTGAAGCGCTCGCGGCCCACGACGCCATCGTGGAAACGCACGGCGCATTGAAGCAGCTCGCCGTCTCGCTGAATAAAATCGCCAACGACATCCGCATGATGGGGTCTGGCCCGCGGTCGGGCATTGGCGAGTTGTTGTTGCCTGCCAACGAGCCAGGGTCAAGCATCATGCCTGGCAAGGTCAACCCCACTCAATGTGAGGCCATGACCATGGTGTGTGCGCAAGTGATGGGCAACGACGTCGCGGTGACTGTGGGCGGGACCCAGGGCCACTACGAATTGAATGTGTTCAAACCGATGATGGCCCGGAACATGTTGGAGTCGGCGCGCTTGATTGGAGACGCTTGTGTGTCCTTCGCGGCACATTGCGTGGACGGCATCCAAGCCAACGAATCCCGCATCGCCGAATTGGTAGGCAATAGCTTGATGTTGGTGACGGCACTCAACCCCAAAATTGGGTACTACAAGGCCGCTGAAATCGCGGGCAAGGCCCATGCCGAGGGCACCACATTGAAGACCGCGGCACTCTCCACAGGCTACCTCACCGAGGAGGAGTACGACGCATGGGTGGTTCCAGGAAACATGGTGGGACGACGCTGAGGCTCACACCAACGGCTCTCCTTTTTCGCGCTTCAATTCTCCCACCAGAGTCTTGACCCATTGCTCGTCCGAAGCTGGGCACACCAAGAGGGCGTGCGGGGTGTCGACCACGATGAAGTTTTGGAGGCCTTTCAGCGCCACGAATTTGGTTCCCGCCTCGGATGAATTTCCGACCACCAAATTGTGGGAGGCGTCCACGGCGCGCAACTCAACGTTGGCCGCAGCATTGCCCTGCTCATCCTTCTTCAACTTTTCCTTGAGGCTGCCCCAAGTTCCCAAATCAGACCACCCGATGTCGCACAACACGACTTGCACGTTGGCCGCCTTTTCCATGATGCCATAGTCGATGCTGATGTTCTCACAGTTCCCGTAGACCGCCGCAAGGGCTTGGGTGTCGTCGAGATCGAGTTCGGCAAAGTCGTGAAGCATGTCAGGCAGGTGGTCTGCAAAGGCGCGCTGGATGTTGCGCAAGGACCACACGAAAATTCCGCTGTTCCAGCAGAAGTCACCCGACGCCAAAAACGCCTGCGCGGTCTCTAAATCTGGTTTTTCCGTGAACGTCTTGACCGGTCGCACCTCGGCGCGGTTGGCGTCGAGTGGCTCTTCGTGTTGGATGTAGCCGTAGCCTGTGTCGGGGCGTGTGGGTTGGATGCCCAAGGTGACCAGGCTGTCGCTGTTTCGTGTGGTCTGCAAGGCCTTGGAGCACACGTCAAGGAATCCCGACTCGTCCAAGATTAAATGGTCGGAAGGGGCCACGACCATGGCCGCTTCGGGATCGCGAGACGCGACCACGGCATTGGCATAGGCAATGCAAGGGGCTGTGTTGCGCATGAAGGGTTCACAGAGGATGTTTTCCTCAGGCAACCCAGGCAAGTGTTGAGCCACCTGATCCTTGTAGCGCGCGTTGGTCACCACCAAAATGTGGTCGGCCGGCACGAGCTTTTCCAAGCGGTCGAACGTCATGCGGATGAGTGAGCGCCCCGTGCCCAAAATGTCCAAGAATTGTTTGGGTTCTTCCGAGCGGGACATTGGCCAAAAACGGGAGCCGATGCCTCCGGCCATGATGACGGCGAAGGTGTTGGGAATGTGAGCCATGGTTGTCAATGAGGGGGTTGGACAGGCACAACCCACTCCGGACAGGTGGGGCACTTGCCGTTCGTCGACTTGGTTGTGGTGCATCCCAGACAAGTCAAACACACCAGAATCAAAGCGGCCGCGAGAACTCGAAAGAGGTTCAGGTTCATGACCGTGAAGTTAACTCTTACCTTCGGGGCATGGGTCTCTTTTTCCACATTGGGCGTTACGTGTCGTTCCTGCGAAGCGTGCTGAGGCGTCCTGAAAAGGCGTCTGTGTTTCGGCGCCTGCTTGCGGAAGAAATGGCGGCCATTGGCCTCCAGAGTTTGGGGATTGTGGCTTTGCTTAGCGTGTTCATGGGGGCCGTGATTTGCATCCAAACGGCCCACCAAATCGGAGGCTGGATTCCGGTTTACACCATCGGTTTTACGGTGCGACAGACCATGATCTTGGAGTTCAGCCCCACCTTGATTCCCGTGATCCTGGCAGGCAAGGTGGGCTCCAACATTGCGTCTCAATTGGGCACGATGCGCGTGACCGAGCAAATCGACGCACTGGAAATCATGGGGGTCAACAGCGCAGGGCACCTCGTGTTGCCCAAAATGTTGGCTGCGCTCCTTTGCATTCCCTTCTTGGTCATTCTAAGCATGGGCTTGGGCATTGGAGCCGGAGCCTGGGTGGCGGTGTCGGCAGGGTTGAGCTCCATGGCCGACTTCGAATACGGCATGCGCATCGATTTCAACGCATTCGACGTCACGTACGCGCTGCTCAAGACATGCGTCTTCGCCTTAATCATCAGTTCAGTCAGTGCCTACCACGGTTACCACACCTCAGGCGGCGCCCTCGAGGTGGGCCGGAGCAGCACCAAGGCGGTGGTGTACGCAGTGGTGATTGTGATGATTGCCAATTTGTTGTTGACCCAAATGTTGTTGGGCTGATTCTTGGGCCATGATTGAAATCCACCGCTTGTCCAAATCCTTCGGAGACCAACAAGTCCTCCACGACATCTCTGCCACATTCCATCCCGGCAAAGTCAACTTCATCATTGGCCGAAGCGGTTCTGGGAAGAGCGTGATGACGAAGTGCACCGTGGGGTTGCTCGAGCCGGACCAAGGGCACGTGTCCTACAATGGGCGTGACTTCACCGCCATGGACCGCTCCGGCCGCAAGTCCGTCCGCCAGGAAATCGGCATGCTCTTCCAAGGCAGCGCCCTTTTCGACAGCATGACCGTGGAAGAGAATGTGGTGTTCCCATTGCGCATGTTCACGGACCACAGCGAGGCGGAGATGCGCGACCGGGCGGCGTTTTGTCTCGAGCGCGTCGAGCTTCCAAAGGCGGCAGCCAAATACCCCTCCGAACTAAGTGGGGGCATGCAGAAGCGCGTGGGCATCGCCCGGGCCATTGCCATGAATCCGAAGTACTTGTTTTGCGACGAACCCAACTCCGGGTTGGACCCACAAACGTCCATTGTTATTGACAACCTCATTGGGGACTTGACTGCGGAATTCAACATGACCACCGTGGTGGTGTCCCACGACATGAACAGCGTCATGGAAGCGTCGGATTTCATCCATTTCGTGCACCAAGGTCAAATCGCATGGCACGGGCCCTCGGACGATCTGCTTCATGCGGAACATCCCGAACTTGAGGCCTTCATCTTCGCCTCCAAACTCATGAAGAAGGTTCGGTCCACCCCCCCGTCCAAGCCATGAGCGAGCGATTTGAAACGTACAATCTCCCGAGGTTGAGCGACGAGGAGATGGTTGTCGAAAGCCGCGCATTCTATGAGGAAATGAACACGCGGCGCAGTGTGCGGAAGTTTTCTTCGGACCCCATCCCCCTGGAGGCGGTGCGCAACTGCATCGACACGGCTGGCACAGCGCCGTCGGGGGCGCACAAGCAACCCTGGACGTTTTGTTTGGTCACCGATGCGGCGCTCAGGAAAGACATTCGGAAAGCGGCCGAGGAGGAAGAGTTCAAGAATTACCACGGCCGCATGAGCGAGGTGTGGTTGGAGGACCTGAGGCCCTTCGGCACAGATCACATCAAGCCCTTCATCGAGGATGCGCCTGCCTTGATAGTGGTGTTCAAACACGTGCACGACTCGGTGGACAGCAGCGGCAAGAAGCCCAACTATTACGTGAACGAGAGTGTGGGCATCGCAGTTGGCATGTTGTTGACTGCCCTTCACCGCATCGGACTGGTGGCCTTGACCCACACGCCGTCCCCAATGGGATTTCTGGCAGAAGCCTTGGGGCGCCCGAACAACGAGCGGGCGTTTTTGAACATCCCCATTGGATTCCCTGCGGCTGGGGTGGAGGTTCCGGTGTTGTCTCGCAAGGCCAGGAAGGACGTGCTTGTGGAGCATCACGGGTGACGGTTATCCCTGCGAATTCGTTCAAAAGTTTCACA
>DKNS01000179.1 GCA_002469765.1 Flavobacteriales bacterium UBA7382
GTCATTGTCGACACAGCTGGACGTTTGGCCATAGACGAGGTGCTGATGGAGGAAATTTCCGCCGTCCGAGACGTCGTGCAACCGCAAGAAATCTTGTTCGTGGTGGACGCCATGACCGGTCAGGACGCCGTGCAGACGGCCAAGGCCTTCAACGACAGACTTGATTTCACGGGAATCATCTTGACCAAGCTTGACGGCGACGCCCGTGGAGGTGCTGCCTTGAGCATTTACTCCGTCGTGGGAAAGCCCATCAAGTTTGTGGGGACGGGCGAGAAAATGGACGCGCTGGACGTGTTCCACCCCGAGCGCATGGCGGACCGCATCCTCGGAAAAGGCGACGTGGTCTCTTTGGTGGAACGTGCCCAGCAGGCCATCGACGAAAAAGAAGCCCAGCGTCTGGAGGCCAAGCTGCGGAAGAACACGTTCGACCTGGACGACTTTTTGGCCCAAATCCAGCAGATCAAGAAAATGGGCAACGTCAAGGATTTGCTTGGCATGGTTCCTGGGATGGGCAAGGCGCTGAAAGGCGTCGATGTGGACGACGACGCCTTTGTCGGCATTGAGGCCATCATTCGTTCCATGACACCCGCCGAGCGAGCCGACCCCGGAGTCATCAACGGCAGCCGACGCACCCGCATCGCCAAAGGCAGCGGAAAGAGCGTGGAAGAGGTGAACCGGCTCTTGAAGCAATTCCAAGACATGAAGAAAATGATGGGCATGATGGCCAAAGGCGGTATGCCCAACATTCCCGGCATGCGCATGCCGGGGAGACGCGGTTGACCCAACATCAAACAATCCACCGCGCGAGACCTTTCACAAAGACAACCCAAACATGACTCAGATTTTGGATGGCAAGGCCACATCGTTGGCCATCGAAGCAGAATTGACCGAGGCGGTGGAAGTCCGCCTGGCGTCTGGACTCAAACGTCCACACCTCGCAGCCATTTTGGTGGGCGACAATCCCGCAAGTCGGGCCTACGTGGGCCACAAAGTGAAAGCTTGCGCCAGGGTGGGATTCCAGAGCACGTTGGTGGAACATCCGGCCGCCATCTCCCAAGAAGCCTTGCTCGAAGCAGTGAATGACCTGAACAACGACCCGTCCGTGGACGGGTTCATCGTCCAACTCCCCCTCCCCGATCACATCGACGATCACGTGGTGTTGGAAGCTGTGCACCCCGACAAGGATGTCGATGGCTTTCACCCCGTCAACGCCGGGAAAATGGCGTTGGACTTGCCTTGCTTTTTGCCCGCGACCCCCAAGGGCATTGTTTCGTTGCTGGACCGCGCCGGGATTGACACCCAAGGCAAGCACGCCGTCATCCTGGGTCGCAGCTCGATCGTGGGCACACCCATGGCCTTGTTGTTGCGACGAAATGGTGCCCCAGGGAACTGCACGGTGACCGTATGCCACAGCCGGACTCAGAACTTGGAAGAACACACGCGACGCGCCGACGTCTTGGTGGCCGCCATTGGTCGCGCTCATTTCGTCACGGCCGACATGGTGAAAGAAGGCGCCGTGGTGATTGACGTGGGCATCAACCGAATCGCCGACGCGACGAAGAAATCGGGCAGCCGTCTCACTGGAGATGTGGACTTCGAAGCTGTATCGCCCAAATGCAGTTGGATCACGCCCGTCCCAGGAGGCGTGGGGCCCATGACCATTGCATCGCTGATGGAGAACACCCTCCAAGCCTGCGCTCACAAAGACGCATGACCTGGTCGAACCAAGACGTGCTTTGGATGACGCGGGCCTTGGAATTGGCCGCGCGTGGACGATTCACGACTTGGCCCAACCCTATGGTGGGATGTGTTGTCGTCCAACACAAGCTCGTGCTCGCCGAGGGATGGCACCGCCTGTATGGAGAGGGGCACGCCGAAGTCAACGCACTCGCCCAACTCGACCCCGCTTTGGACCTGTCTCAAGCGACGGCCTACGTCACCCTTGAGCCTTGCAGCCACACAGGCAAAACACCTCCCTGCGCTGACCTGCTCGTGACCCGCGGGGTGGGACGTGTGGTGGTGGCCATGACAGATCCCAACCCCATGGTGGCCGGCCGCGGCATAGACCGCCTCCAACAATCGGGCGCAACCTGCGATGTAGGATGCCTTGAACACGAAGCCCGACAATTGAACGCCCCCTTCGTGCATCGCATGACGTCGAAGACCCCGTGGGTCACTCTGAAATGGGCGCAGTCAGCAGATGGATTCATGGATGGCAGAACTTCCCCTGCTCTTGGTTCCGGAGGATGGGCCATCACTGGTTCGGCGAGTGCCAGGTGGACCCACACTTTGCGTGCACAGCATGACACATTGCTGGTGGGCATGCGCACATGGCTCGTTGACAATCCGTCGCTGACCACGCGATACGCACCCGGCCCCTCCGCGCGCGCCCTCATCTTGACGCAAGGCAGGACCGCTCGTCCTGAAAGTGCCAAACCTGCCTCAGATTGGGAGGTCGCTCCGGTGCTGGTCCATCCCGATTCTGGCGCATCTGAACGAGGATTGGACACATGGCGCCAGTCGGGTTACGAAACCTTGGCCCTGCATCCGCCTCCCATGACCCATGAGTGGTGGGCAGACTTGCGTAAGGAGCTGGATTGCGCAGCGGTGCTCATCGAGGGTGGTGCACAGATCGCCAAACTCGCGTTGTCCACTTCCAACTGGAATGAACTGCACGTGCTGCAAAGCCCGAAATCCTTGGGCAAAGGCTTGGCCGCGCCAAAGTTCCCTGAATCGCCTTCTGCAAGGCGCAAGAGATGTGGCAAAGACGACGTTCAGATTTGGGAAAGGCCTGTGAGATGACTGCATTCTTCGTCACCATCGCCACCACGGTCGCCATCTACTTGCTCTTCGCAGGATTTGGACGTTGGGGGGTACAAACCTCCTGGGCCATCACGTTGAATTATTTCGTGGCGGCAGGCCTCGGCTGGACCCTGGCTGGAGGTGTGCCTGCGATGGGCGACGCGTTGACAGCCCCTTGGATCTGGCCTCTCGCGGCTTTGGGACTGGCCTTTTACCCGCTCTTTCGACTCACCGCCAAATGCTCCCAAGAGCTTGGTGTCTCTGTCGCGACAGTGGCGACCAAATTGTCCATGGCCATCCCCGTGTTGGTGTTCGCCTTGCTCGACGGATGGTCTGGCCTGGGTCTGGGCCAATGGCTCGGGTTGGCCCTCGCCTTTCCCGCCGTGTGGATGTCCGCCATGGATGGCGACGCGCAAACCAAGGATCAAGGCCGCTGGGGCATGGCTTGGATGCCTGTGGTGATGTTCCTGGGATCGGGCACCATCGACACCATGTTTGGCTGGTTCACTGACGATCCGTCGATGGAAGCCCCGGGCATGCAAATGGCCTTCGCATCGGTTCCATTCACCTTGGGTGGTGTGGTGGGCTTGTTGGATCAATTTCGGTCAAGCACCCCTCATCCTAAGCGCAAAGACATCCTGGCAGGGATGATGCTCGGCGTGGTCAACTTCGGATCCCTCTATTTTCTGCTGCGTGTCTTCAATGGCGACCTTTTTCAGAGAAGCATGGTGGTTCCCATGCTGAATTTGAGCGTCATCGTGCTGGCCACATTGGTGAGCGTGGTCGCGTTCAAAGACATTCCTGGACGAAAGGCACGATGGGGTGTGGCACTGGCGGCACTGGCGATTGGGGCCATGATGACGTTCTGACGTCACCGGCAGACACCAAAGGAGCCTGAAGCGGAGCAGTGAAAACCGCGTCCCTTCAGGCCCTTGATTTGGCCACATCAAATCTGACGCTCAAAATTCAAACTTACTCCCCGCCCTCCGCGTTGTTCAGCTCAGCATTGCGACGAGCGCGCTGCATAGGGTTCTCCCCGCCTGCTCCATATCGGCTGTAGTCACGGCGTCCTTTGTACGCTTCAAATCGGGTCGGCTGAGGACGCGGGGGCCACACGTTGTTGCCCATGTCCACGTCGGCAGTTTCCATGTTCGGGTCCAGAAGGATGCGAACGGCAGGTTGGTCGGTGACGAACACCTTGGTGACGGTGGGTTCGCTCATTTTCCAGATCTCCGCAGGGATTTTGCGGATGTCGCGGCTGCCGTCTTCGAACTCAAATTCCACGATCAACGGCATGACCAAGCCCCCCAAGTTGCGGAAGGTGATTTCGTAGTGTTGCTTGCCACTTTCCAGAAATGCACGGTCTTCTTCGCTGAGTCCTTCCAGGAGCTTTTGGCTCTCCTGACGGTCCAACTCCAGGACTTCGTACTTGCCTGTTGTCGTGTAATGGTCGTTCAAGGTGGGGTCTGCTTCGAGGTAAGATTGCGGCACACCTCCACTGGCGTTGCGCATTTGCGTGATGTCATTTGGCTGGAGTGCGTCGGACGCTTCGCGGAAGGCCGCCTCCACGTCAGGATTTTGCGAATCCATTTGCATCCACTTGATGTCCTCCATGGCGATGTCCACATGGTCAGTGGTGTAAAACCATCCCCTCCAGAACCAATCCAAGTCCACCCCCGAGGCGTCTTCCATGGTGCGGAAGAAGTCTGCCGGTGAAGGGTGCCTGAACGCCCAGCGGCGGCTGTACTCCTTGAAGGCATGGTCGAAGAGGTCCCGGCCCATCACCGTTTCGCGCAAGATGTTCAGGGCGGTGGCAGGCTTGCCATACGCGTTGTTCCCGAACTGGTAGATTGACTCTGAATTTGTCATGATGGGGCTGATGCGTGTCTTGTCGCCGCCCATGTATTCGCGGATGTTGCGAGCGCTGCCTCGACGTGAAGGGTAATCCCGGTCGAATTCCTTCTCAGTCAGAAACTGCACGAACGTGTTCAACCCTTCGTCCATCCACGTCCACTGACGCTCGTCGGAGTTGATGATCATCGGGAAGAAGTTGTGCCCCACCTCGTGGATGATCACGCTGATCATTCCGTGCTTGGTGCGGGCGCTGTAGGTGCCGTCTTCTGCAGGACGACCGCCGTTGAAGCAAATCATGGGGTACTCCATCCCGATCCATTTGGTGTGGACAGAGATGGCCACAGGGTACGAGTAATCGATGGTGAACTTGCTGTAGGTCTTGAGCGTTTGGGCCACGGCCTTGGTGCTGTACTGCTCCCACAACGGGTTGCCCTCCTTGGGGTAGTAGCTCATGGCCAAGGGCGCCTTGTTGCCCACCTTCACAGCCATCGCGTCCCATATGAACTTCCGGCTGGATGCCCAACCGAAGTCCCGTACGTTTTTGGCGTCAAACACCCACGTCTTCTCACCGTCGGCATGCGTCTTCTCCGTCTCTCGAGCTTCCTCCTCGGTGACAATCAACACCGGCTGGTTGTGCTCCGATTTGGCTTGCTCATAGCGGCGGCGTTGTTGGGAAGTGAGCACACTCTTGGGGTTGCTCAACGTGCCTGTGGACGCCACGATGTGGTCAGAGGGCACGGTCAACTCCACGTGGTAATCGCCGAAGTTCAAGGTGAACTCCCCGCTTCCCAAGAACTGCTTGTTCTGCCAACCGTCGTTGTCGCAATACACGACCATCCGAGGGTAGAACTGGGCAATGGTATAAATGTAGTTGTCTTCGTTTTCGAAGTACTCAAATCCGCTGCGTCCGCCGTCCTTCATGCGGTCGTTGATGTTGTACCACCAGTCGATGCTGAACTTGAATTGGCTGCCGGGCTTCAGTGGGCGAGCCAAATCAATGCGCATCATCGTTTTGTTGACCGTGTAATCCAAGGTCTTGCCTGCCGCGTCCACAACCTTTTCAATCTTGAATCCCCCGTCAAAGGAGGGCTCAAACTTGCGCAATTCGTCAAAAGTCGCGCGGTTGTCCAAGGAAGATTCTCGGATCCTGTAACTGTCGCTGTCCAGAGCACGCATGTTTTGGTCCAATTGCAACCACAGATAGCGCAATTCGTCTGGGCTGTTGTTGGTGTACGTGATGGTCTCAGAACCGTCGATCCGCTGGGTCTTGTCGTCCAAGTGAATCTTCATGTTGTAGTCTGCCTTTTGCTGCCAATACTCATGGCCAGGTGCGCCAGACGCCGTGCGGTACACGTTGGGAGTGGGCAAATCTTGGGCCAACTGCCTGAACGCATTGGTGTTCACACGCTGGGGAGTCTCTTGCTGGGCCCAGGTCCCAAACGCCGTCACGCAGCTCAACGCTGCTGCAATCCAAATTCTCATCTTCATTTTCATTTTCGGACCCCAAAATACACCCGCTTTGCTGAATAGACGCGGTCTGGAAGGATTGTTGCAATTTGCTGACATGAACATGAAACACCCTTTGTCAAGCATGTTGGCCCTGGCCCTTTTGGGGTGTCAACCCGACGCAACCACGCCCTACGGAAACGAAGGCGCAGAAGGCCCGCAAGGGAGGCTGCTTCATCTCTTGGCACTTGGGGACAGCTACACCATCGGCGAAGCCGTCACCCCTTCTGCACGCTGGCCCAACCAACTTGTCGAAGTGTTGCGTCAGAGCCTGCCGGAAGGCGACAGTTTGGCTCCAGCCCAAATCTTGGCGACCACTGGGTGGACAACGGTAGATTTGAAACAAGGCATGGACGGCGCAGGACTGGACACGACAACCTGGGATTTGGTCTCCCTGCTCATTGGTGTCAACAACCAGTACCAGGGCCTGCCCATCGATGATTACGCCCAAGAATTCGATGAGCTTCTTGACCAGGCCATTGACTTGGCAGGAGGCAACAAGGGGCGTGTGTTCGTGGTGAGCATTCCGGACTACGGGCACACGCCCTTCGGGCAGGCCAACCAAGTGGCGATCAGCACCGCGTTGCAGGCTTTCAACGACACATGCCGGACGCATACATTGGCCAAGGGCGTGGCCCATTTCAACATCACTGAGATTTCACAACAATGGCCTGACACGCCTGGCTTGGTCGCCGTAGATGGGCTTCATCCGAGCGGGGTGCAATATGGTCTTTGGGTTGACTCGTTCGCAAGC
>DKNS01000050.1 GCA_002469765.1 Flavobacteriales bacterium UBA7382
CAACACGGACGTGCACTCATCTGCGAGGAGGGTTCCCACCTGGCGCTCTGGGACGACGCGGACACCTTCTTCCGTGGATTGACCGCCTTCATTTCAGACGTGGAAGGCGGTACTTTTGACCACTGACATGACAAAAACCAACATTCTTCTCGCGGCGACGTGTGTGGTCTCCACTCTGCAAGCCCAAATCGCACTCGACCAACAATTCGACGATTGGGCAGTCATCCCCGTGGTGGGGCTCATGGAGTCCAATGAACATGCACGTCAAGCGCAGGTGACGTCCAACAGCGAGTGGGTGTTTTGGCGTCTCGGGTTGGAGGTGGAGATTGCCCTGGACGAGACCATCGTCCCTCATGGATTGCAGCTTTGGGTGGACAACGACGCCAACGTCAACACGGGGTGGCTTCAGCCGGGCATCGGGGTGGACGTGCTGTTCGATTTCGCGGAAGGGGAGGTGAAGCGCTACAACGCGACTGGGATTGAAACGATCCTGGGCTTCAACGACGTGGGCTTCCACGTCGCGCCAACCTACAGCGGCGACGACCTTGAACTCGCAGTCCACCGAGACATGGCAGGGATCGACGGGAACGCTGTGCGTTGGCAATGGGTCGACGGCATGCACGACGAGGTGCTTCCCGCCAACCCAGAGTTGACGCCCCTCAGCGGAAGTGCGCCAGATTACACGCCCATTCCCTTGGAGCGCGCGGCAGGCACCCAATTGCGGACGATGTGGTGGAACGTCAACCGCCGGATGGATTTGAGCGGCGCGGCTGCGGCCATGGGCCGCATGGTGACCGCCATCCAGCCTGATGTGATCGGGTTCAGCGAAGTGGACGACGTCTCGGCGAACTACGTCAAGTCTCTTTTGGAGTCGTGGCTGCCAGGCACCGCATGGAATGTGGTCAAGGACGACTACGACCTCATGGTCGCCAGCACGTACCCCTTGGGGGAGGACTTCCCGGACGTGTACCGAAGCTTTCCCGTGGTCGTGGACACCGAGGCCTTGTATGGCAAGCCCACGCTCTTCACGTCGTCCCACCTCAAATGCTGCGGAGGCGCCACCAACGAGGCCAAGCGCCAAGCCGAGGCCGACGAATTCATGGCTTTCCACCGCGACGCCATGCAGCCAGGTGGCAACCTCACTCTGCCTGCGGGCTCGCCTTTCATCTTCGGGGGTGACTTGAACATGGTGGGCCTGGGCGATCCCATTGTCACGTTGCAGACTGGAGACATCTTCGACGAGGCCACCTACGGGGGGGACTTCGCCCCGGATTGGGACGGCACGGGCATGCTGGAGCTGCCCATCCTCCAGGCTGACCGGCCGATGGATTACACGTGGCGCAACGACAACAGCGATTACGCCCCAGGCAAGTTGGATTACGCCATCGTGTCGGATGGCGTGGCGCAAGTCTTGCGTTCATACGGACTCCAAACCCAAGACATGTCCGGCGAGCGCCTCAGCGACTACGGCTTGCTGGCCACCGACACTTGGGTGGCTTCGGACCACTTGCCCATCGTGGTGGATTTGGCCTTGATTGGATCTCAAGCCATGGACAGCGACCTGGATGGCGTGCCCGACGCGTGGGACAATTGTTTGGATTTGACCAACCCCGCCCAAGCCGATTTCAACGGCAATGGGGTGGGGGACGCGTGCGAGGACAGCGACCAGGACGGGCTCTGGGACGCGGTTGAGTTGGACATGGGGCTGGATCCGTCGGTGCAGGATTCCGACGGCGACGGCTTGACGGACGGGGCTGAGGTGGAGCTGTTCGGAACCGATCCGCTCAGCGCGGACAGCGACGCCGACGGCATCGACGACGCCCTCGAGTTGCTCTTTCCGCCAACCTCTGCTTGTCCGGGGGACCTCAACGGAGACGCTTCGGTGAACGTTCAAGACTTGCTTTTGCTTTTAGGGACGTTTGGGTTGGTGTGTTGATTGTGCTTGACGCGCTACCTTGAGCGCATGAAACACATTTTCTCGTTCCTGGCCGTTGCGGCCTTGGGCATGGCCGCTGCGTTTGGACAGTGCGATGCCGATTTTGATTTCATGGGTGCGGAGTTTGGCATCAGCCCCAACCCGATTCTCGGAGAGACCTTTACCGACGGCGAAGTGGACCAGCCCTACGCGGACGTCATTCACGTGATCCTCCCGGCATCTACAGAAGGCATTCCAGAGGCGCCCATCGCGTTGCCCTTGGATTCTGTGGTGTTGGACAGCATCCTTCTCATCGGTGACATGGGCGAGGCCTTGCTCACCACCGACATCGGATTGAGCATGTACCCGAACAACAACGGCGACTTGCCCAATCCCAATGCGTTCTTGGGCG
Source organism: Flavobacteriales bacterium UBA7382 (assembly GCA_002469765.1). Classification (GTDB taxonomy): domain Bacteria; phylum Bacteroidota; class Bacteroidia; order Flavobacteriales_D; family Sanyastnellaceae; genus UBA11663. Next base: position 2,328 of record DKNS01000050.1, read on the forward strand.
GCAGCCAGTACTGCGCTTCCCTCGAAGGCACGCCGGACACCGTGGGTGTGTTCACTGGCGCCATTTACACCACCGCATGGGTGACGGTGCCGTTCCTCGGGGCCAACGCCATTCCTTTCCCATTCGAGGGCTACACGTTGACCATCAACGAACCCGCAATTCCAGGTTGCATGGACGACATGGCCTGCAACTACAACCCCGAAGCCAACGAAGACGACGGATCCTGCGAATACGCAGAACCAGGGCTGGATTGCGACGGGAACTGCTTGTTGGACGCGGACGGCGACGG
>DKNS01000193.1 GCA_002469765.1 Flavobacteriales bacterium UBA7382
ATGATTTCTCCGATGCCAGGCACAAGTACATCCATTGCCGCCACGGTTTTTCCATCCTCGTTGTCGCGCATGTAGAAGGCCTTGATGCTCGCCGGGTAGTCGGTCACGATGACCGGACCACCCACGTGCTTTTCCACCAGCCATCGCTCGTGTTCACTTTGCAAATCCACCCCCCACTCCACCGGGAATTTGAACTTCTTCTTCTTGTATGGCTTCGAATTCCGGAGCACGTCGATGGCCTCGGAGTAAGTCAAATGCGTAAAGGGTGCGTCCACCACCGCTTGCAAACGAGCCCTCAAGGGCTGGTCGTGCCGCTCGGCTTGAGGCAACTGTTTCTCCGCATCCAATTCACGCTTCTCGAGAAACGCGAGGTCGTCGGCCGCGCGCTCCAAAGCGTACCTCAGGACGTATTTCAAGCAATCCTCGGCGAGCTTCATGTCGTCCTTCAAGTCGGCGAACGCAATCTCTGGCTCGATCATCCAGAATTCGGCCAAGTGCCTCGAGGTGTTGCTGTTCTCCGCCCGGAACGTGGGGCCAAAGGTGTACACCTGGCCCAAGGCCATGGCCCCGAGTTCCGCTTCCAATTGGCCGCTCACCGTCAAATTGGATTCCTTGCCAAAAAAATCCTGGCTCACATCCACCGCGCCATTCTCGTCACGCGGCGGGTTCTCAACGTCAAGGGTCGTGACCCGAAACATCTCGCCCGCACCTTCCGCGTCGCTGCCCGTGATGATGGGGGTGTGGAGTTGGTAAAATCCCCGTTCGTGGAAGAAGCTGTGCACGGCGTACTGAAGCACGTGACGAACCCGAAACACCGCCCCGAACGTGTTGGTCCGAAAGCGCAGGTGGGCCTTCTCACGCAAAAAGTCAAGGCTGTGGCGCTTCATCTGGATGGGGAACTCGTCGGGGTCCGCTTCGCCCAGAATCACCAACTCTTCGACCACCAATTCGGTGGACTGCCCTCCCCCTTGACTTTCAACCAAGGTGCCGACCGCCTGCACTGCCGCGCCCGTGTTGAGCTTCCTGCGGAGGTCGTCGGGGGTTTGGTCTTTGTCCACCACCCACTGAAGGTTGTTCAGGGTGGATCCGTCGTTCACGGCCAAAAAGCGGTCGTTCCGAAACGTCCGCACCCAGCCACACACTTTGTACACTTGGCCCGTCGCCGAGGCGTCGAGCAGGCTGGAAATGGGGGTCCGAGAAAGGTGGTTTGTGTCCGTCATGTCGTTCTCAAAAGCGTGGTTCTCGCCGCCGTGTCGCGGCACCCACAAAGTAACAACAGGCAGCGCTCAAGCGCACCGCCCACATGACGCAAATTGGCAGGTCACACGTCGCTCTCCACCTTGCCGTCCCGCAAGCGCACCGTCCGATGGGCACACTTGGCGATGTCCTCTTCGTGGGTGACCAAGATGACCGTGTTCCCAGCCTTTTGAATGTCGGAGAACAACTGCATCACCTCCAGCGAAGTGGCAGTATCCAAATTGCCGGTGGGCTCGTCGGCCAAAATGATGGATGGCTTCATGACCAAAGCCCGGGCCACAGCGACACGCTGACGTTGTCCGCCACTCAGCTCGTTGGGCTTGTGATCCATTCGGTCGCCAAGTCCCACCTGGGTGAGCACTTCTCGGGCCCTCGCATCGCGCTCCGACTTCGAAAACCCGCCATAAATCATCGGGAGGGCGACGTTCTCGAGGGCCGTGTAGCGGGGAAGAAGGTTGAACGTTTGGAAGACGAACCCAATCTCACGGTTGCGAATCTCGGCCAAGGCGTCGTCGTCCAACCGGCTCACATCCTGTCCGTTGAGGATGTACTTGCCGGAGGTGGGGCTGTCCAAACAGCCAAGCATATTCATCAACGTGGATTTGCCAGAGCCAGAGGGGCCCATCAAGGCGACATATTCGTTGGCTCGAATGTCCAAGTCCAACCCGTCGAGGGCTTGAACCATTTGGTCCCCAACGTGGTACGTTTTCCGCAAGTCGCGGGCGTGAATCAACGGTTGTCCACCGGCCATGGTGCGAAGTTAGGCGAGGATAGGCCGGCCATGGGGCGGGCCTTCGACGTAAATTTGGTGGATGCAGCAATTCTTCAAGACCCTTGCGAAGGTGTGCACATGGGTGATGCTCACGACAGCCCCCGCTTGGACCATCGCCCAGGCCACAATCACCCAGCCTTACGCCACGCCAGAGGAATACATCCAAGAAATCCTGCTCGGGGACGGCGTAATGGCCACCAACGTGACCTACACGGGCGGATTGTCCCAGTTGGGGCTGCTGGAAAATGGCGCCTCTGTGTTCTCCGTGGATGCTGGCCTCATGCTCAACACGGACAACGCGCTGTGCGACGACTTCTGCGCGGACTGCCTAGGAGGCGGTGTGGATCCTGACTTGCTGGATGTGGCCAACAGCGTCCCTCCCCTGATCGGCCAAACCTTCAGCGTGGGCAGCGTGAACGACTTGTGCATCCTGGAATTTGACTTCGAAGCAGGCGGAGACAGCATCTCGTTCAACTACGTGTTCGGCTCAGACGAGTACCTGACCTACGTCAACACCCAGTACAACGACATCTTCGCGTTCTTTTTGAGTGGCCCCGGCATCACCGGGCCTTACGCTTCGCCAGCCGGGTTCCCCGACGGTGCCATCAACATCGCCCAAGTGCCTGAATCGGACCCGCTGTTGCCAGTGACAATCAGTTCTGTGAACAACGTCACGAACGCGGCGTACTACATCGACAACCCAACCCAGCAAGGGGTCTGCACCAACGGGTACACCACCACATTCACCGCAGCTGCTGCGGTGCAGTGTGGCGAGACCTACCACATCAAACTGGCCATCGCAGACGGCTCGGACACCGCATTGGAAAGCTTTGTGGTGCTGGAGGCGGGATCGTTCAGCTCCAACGCAGTGGAACTGCAGGCGGAGGCCGTGCCTTTCGCAGCAGGCGGCTTGGAAAACATCGTGCCCTATGCAGATGCCATCGGATTGCCCGACAACTTCCAATACCCCAACGGCGAGATCTTCCCATTCTCCGAGTGGTACACCAACAACAACATCGCGGTGACCGTGGACGGGCAGTCCACCTTGGTTGATGCGGTGATCATCGAAGGGTGCAACGATGCCCAATTCACGGTGATCCGGTCGGAAGAGGAAGCCGCAGAGACCGACACGTTGTACCTGAATTTGGCGGGGTCTGCCCAGCTCGGATTGGACTACGCCGAAAACTTCAACCAAGTCATCATGGGGCCGGGGCAAGTGGAAAGCACCATCGTACTTGGGGTCGTGGACGACGGGTTCAACGAAGGCATCGAAACCGCTGAAATCACCTACGAATACATCAACGGTTGTGGCGAACTCATCAGCACCACGAGCTTGGTGGTGATTGTGGACCCCATCCCCATTGAAGCGGTTCCGGCGACCGTCCAATGCCAATCCCTCGATGGAGAGCAAGAATTGGGCTACACCGACATGTTGGGTTACGGACCCTTCAACTACGAATGGGCAGGCGACGCATGGGGCAACGCGACCATGGATCCCAGCGCGTGGACCACGTCGTTCGACTCGGTCTTTGTCATGACCGACGTCAGCGGACAGCTCATCGACACGCACGTCGTTCAACTGGTCGTCACCGACCAATGTGGAAACTCCATTGTGCATGAGCAAGAAGTGCTGTATCCCGTCATCTTCGAAACTGAAATCTGCGGAGGAGATGTCCAAGGATTCCCGGCCTACAATGCAGGCATTGCCGTGTCCGACGTCCTTTACAATGGCCAAAGCTTGATCAACACCAACTCGGGCAGCACCCCTTTGACGGTGGACGCGATGGCCGTTGGGGACAACTGGCTTCTTGAAAGCATCTCCGCAGATGTCGTTGAACTGCAATGGGCGGACACCCTCACCCTTGTGGACACCTGTGGCTACGTGACCAAGGCTTTCATGCGGGTGCGTGATTGCATCATCCCCAACGTCTTCACACCAGACAACAGCGGCACAAACGACAACTTCCGGATCCGCGGCCTGGACGGCTTTGCCGGTTCGAAGCTCATCATCTACAACCGCTATGGCAGCGCAGTCTACACCAAGGAAACCGCCAGCGATGCGGAGTTTGAACTCGTTTGGAACGGCAACTTCTCCAGCGGCAATCCAGCTCCTGCAGGCGTGTACCAATGGGTGCTGCTCCGCGCCGACGGCCTCAAAGACAGCGGCGAGTTGAGCTTGATGCGCTGACCGCTCAGACGAGCGGGCGCCCCGTCATTTCTTCAGGCTGATTCAGGCCCATCAATGCCAGCACCGTGGGAGCCACGTCGGCGAGGATGCCGTCTTGGACTTCCTTGTGGCCTGACCCCTCGACCCAAACAGGCACAGGGTTGGTGGTGTGTGCGGTGTGCGGTGTGCCGTCGATGTTCCGAGCCAAGTCCGCGTTTCCGTGGTCTGCGATGACAACCACGGCGTAGCCCTGCGACAACGCCGCATCCTTCACCTTTCTCAAACAAGCGTCTGTGGTCTCCACGGCCTTCACAACAGCATCGAACACACCCGTATGCCCGACCATGTCGGGGTTGGCGAAGTTCAAGCAGAGGAAGTCGGGCTTCCAAGTCGTCAAGGCGTCCACCGCCTTGTCTGTCAACTCAAGGGCTGACATCTCCGGCTGCAAATCATACGTCGCCACTTTGGGGCTGGCCGCCATGGTGCGCTGCTCCCCTTCAAAGGGCCTCTCCCGTCCACCACTTAAAAAGAATGTAACGTGGGGGTACTTCTCCGTCTCGGCCATGCGCAATTGGGTTTTGCCTGCCTCGCTGACCACCTCACCCACCGTGTTGACCAAGTTGGGCTTGTCGTACAAGACGTGCACCCCTCTGAAACTGTCGTCGTAGTTGGTCATGGTGACGTAGTGCAAGTCCAATGGCGTCATGCCATGCTCCTCAAAAGGCTCTTGCGTCAGAGCCAGGGTGATTTCGCGGCACCGGTCGGTACGGAAGTTGAAGCAAAGCACGACATCTCCAGGACGCACCACCCCGTCCACGCCTTCGATTTGGAAGGGCTCGACAAATTCGTCGGTCACCCCCAGATCGTAATGCGCCTGCACGCCAGAGACGGCTCCGGGGTGTTTGGCGTCAATGGGGCCTGTCAAGGCGCTGTAGCTGCGGGCGATGCGTTCCCAGCGCTTGTCCCGATCCATCGCATAATACCGGCCGTGCACCGACGCAATACGGACGTTGGAGCCTTCAAGATGGGCCTCCAAATCGCTGAGGTAGGTCGTGCCCATGTTGGGGGCCGTGTCTCGTCCGTCCGTGAAGGCGTGAATCACGCAATCGTCCACCCCGGCACGGGTCACCTCGTCGACCAACGCGTGCAAATGTTCCTGTTGGCTGTGCCCCCCGCCTCGAGACACCAAGCCCATCAAATGAAGCCGCACACCTGGTTTTTTGGACGCCGCCAGCGCATCGAGCAACACCTGCTCCTGGCGCAGCTCGCCTGACGCCACTGCACGGTCGATGCGCAAAAGGTCCTGGTAAACCACACGGCCGGCGCCGATGTTCATGTGCCCCACTTCGCTGTTGCCCATTTGGCCTTGGGGAAGCCCCACATGCTCTCCATCGGTCCGCAACGAGGCATGAGGCACCCGTGCATTCATCTCGTCCACACAAGGCGTCTTGGCCACGTGAATGGCGTTGTGTTCATCGGGGTTGCCGTGCCCCCAGCCGTCCAAAATGATCAGTGCGGTTTTCATGCCGCAAATGTAGCAGACGACTCAACGCCGCTGCGGCCAAACCGCACGCACAGAAAAGCCCCCCTTGGACTTCTGTTCCATTTCAAGTTGGGCCCCATGTGCCCTCACCGTTTCCGCCACGAGGTACAGACCCAGTCCCGTGCCTTCCCCCTCTTCCGTGAGTCGTGAGAACGGTTTCAAGGCCTGCTCCCTGTCCACCGGAGCGATGCCTTCGCCTTCGTCCACCACCTCCACAGAGGCCAAGTACCCATCGCACTGCCAATCCACTTGCACTTGACCTTTGGAATGGGTGAGGGCATTCTCAATCAAATTGGCCACGGCCAACCCCCACAACTCCCGATCTCCTTCCACGTGAAGGTCCTCTCTGTCGACATCCGAGTGCGTCAGCCGTCCTTGGGCATGAGCCCCTAGCCTCTCCACGACTGAACGTATGGCTTCGTCCCAAGAAAACGGGGCAGCCTTCACTTCAGACAACCCTTGCAGTCGGGTGGCGACCAACATGTCGTTGACCCCCCGCTCCAGATCCTTCACGCCACTTTGAATGTTGCCAAGCACCAAGGCCTCGTCCTCCGCGGACAGCTTCACCCGACGCAATGTGTCAACCCCCAGCTGGACCGCAGCAAGAGGCGTTTTCAACTCGTGGGTGACTCCCATGAACATGTGGCGCTCCCGCTCAAGGCGCGCGCGTTCCTTTTTGATTCCCCGTTCCAACCGCACCAATCCAAACACAAGAAAAAAGGCGAATACACTGCCCTCCCCGAGAACCATGAGCCACGCCTTTTCTCCGCCAGTTTGGGTCAGCAAATACGCCCACCATGAAAACTGCAGGAGCACGTATGCCCCCACCGCCCTCAACAGCCAAAGGCCGGAAGACAACCTGCTTACTTCCTGCCGCCGCGCTCGTAGGTCGGGTCGAGCCATGGAGAGTATGGGGGGGTCATGGCCACGCTGCAAGAGACCACGTAGTGGATTTCATCCCCTTGGCGGCCTTTGGTGGTGTACACAGAAGTCACTTCCCATCCGTGGGAAGCCAAGACGTTGAGTGCCTGGCCTGCACTTTCAAACCGAAATTTGGTCGCCTCATCCACATTCTTCAGAAAGTTCTGGTCCCTGGTGATGTTGTAGACGATGTCGTCCACATTGAACTTGACAATCTCGTTGTTGGCGATTATGCTCGACGATACCTCGCCCACCAACTTGACTTCCTGCACACGGGTGCGGGTCACCCCACCTCGAGGGTCTTGTCCTTTGGCAGACATCTGAGACATGTTCTTTTGGGCTGAGCCCGCCATGGCCAGGCCGCAAAGCGCCACGGTCATCAACACCTTTTTCATGGGATTCGGTTCTAGAATTGAACCACAAGTTACGCCAAACGCAAGTGCTGCCGGGCCATCTCAGGCGCCTTTAGCAAAAAACCGCGCCCCCGCCAGGTGAAGGTCACCCGCCACTGGTCTTGCATCCGCAGCACCTCCCAAGTGCGGTACATGTCTCGGCTCCAAGCGATGTCGTCCACCACCATCGCCACCGTCGTGCGCGGCGACAGCGCCTTCGCCAAATTCAAGGTGGCATCGCCTTGGTGATGGCCGTCGAGGTAGACCACGTCCCAAGCCTGGTCATCGAGCGCTGCAAGGTGGTCTGCAAAGGCCCCTTGCTTGGCCGTGATTTGTGCGTCGCAACCCACTTCCTGCCAGCCCTCTTGGGCCAGGCGCAAAGTTTCTGGGCACCCTTCCCAAGTGTCGATGTGCCATCCAGAGGTGGCCAAATGGGCTGTGGTCACACCTAGAGAGGTGCCCAACTCCAAGAATCGACCCTTCGGACGCACCATGCGAAGCCACCGAACAAGCGACTGGACGTCGGCCAAAGGCGTCAAGGAATTCTGGGCCAACTCGGCCACACGTCGGATGTCTTTGCCGCCATGTTCTGCGCGCTTGTGCGCCCGCGACCCCGCCCCCAAGTCTGTCCTCGCCACCGTGTCCTTGGACAACAAAAGGGCGACGCGCCATTGTTCGATGCGCCCTGTCATGTCGTCGTCCGAAGCCGTGCACGCCTCAGGCCAATGTTGGGGATGGCGCTGCAACGCTTTGCCCCATTGGAAGAGAAGTGGAGAATGCAACTTGCGCCACGACATGCCCGTCCAAGGAGAGACCCATCGATTGTCGCGCAGACACCCCCACCCTGAAGAGGTGGCGCCTTCCGAATTGGCTTCAGACCGCTGCATGCCTCAAATGTACTTCGCTATCTTCGCGCCTCCGGGCGGTTAGCTCAGCTGGTTCAGAGCACCTCGTTTACACCGAGGGGGTCGGGGGTTCGAGTCCCTCACCGCCCACCCTTCATTCAAGCCCCTGCATTGCGGGGGCTTTTTTGATCCAAGTCTCGGAGCAGGTTGCCCACCACAAACAAACTCCCCCCAACCCAAATGATGTCCTCCGGTTGGGCCGTGTTCAGCGCGTGCCGGTAGGCTGGGATCACATGGTCAAAACACCCTCCAGGCAACCCCAACTCGGCCGCCGTCGCCTGCAACGTCCTCGCCGGCAATGCCCTGGGAATGTCTGCCTGACACCAATGAAACCGAGCATCTGAAGGCAACGAGGACAACAACGAGCCCAATTCTTTGTCCTCTACAGCGCCCCACACCACATGGAGTTGACCGCTTCGCTTCTGGCACAGCAGCTTCAACTTGTCGACAACCAGCTTCACGCCATCCACGTTGTGCGCCCCGTCCAACACCACCCTGGGATGCTCAGGATTTGGCAAAACCTGCCAACGGCCTTGCTGGCCCGCGTGGGCAGTGTGGTTCCAGAGACCTTCTTCCATGGCCGTGCGCGGACACGTCCATCCCGCCAACAAGAGCACCTTCAAGAGGGCAAACGCCGTGGACCTGTTGACCGCATCCACCGGACTTTCCTCCTCAACCGTGCGGAAAGGCATGTCCTTTGCCCCTTCTAGGGCGAAGTGCATTTCGCTCGAAGTACGCAAGGCAGCAGCGAGGATTTCGCTTTGGGCTTCTGGACGCATGGATCCCAGGACAACTGGCACGCCGTCTTTCAGGATGCCTGCCTTTTCCTTGGCGATGCTTCGGATGTCTGGGCCGAGGAACTGCAGATGATCCAAGCCAATGTTGGTGATTGCACACACCTCTGCGGTGGGGATGACGTTGGTGGAATCCAAACGTCCACCCATCCCGGTTTCCAACACCACGATGTCGCATGCCGACCGCACAAAGTGGTTCAGGGCCATGCCAAACGTCAGCTCGAAAAATGACGGCGCACCCCAATCCTCCTTTTGCCAACGGCGCACGAATGCCACGACATCAGCCTCGGGAATCATCTCACCTTGAACCCGAATTCGTTCCCGAAAGTCAACCAAATGCGGCGACGTGAAGAGCCCCACTTTGTGGCCAGCGCATTGCAAT
>DKNS01000165.1 GCA_002469765.1 Flavobacteriales bacterium UBA7382
GCCAAGTCACGGTCCTTGTCGAAGCAGCGGACGCCATCGACGAAGGTTTGTTCTGCCTTGGCGTTGATGCTCAGAGGGTGGTCAGACCACACCACCACGTCGGCGTCTTTGCCCGCCTTCAACGAGCCCGTCCTGTGGTCGATGTGCAGGAGCTTGGCTGGGTTGAGCGTCACAAACTTCAACGCTTCCTCCTCCGGCACGCGGCCGTACTTGTACGCCTTAGCCGCCTCCTGGTTCAATCGGCGCGCCATCTCGGCGTCGTCTGAATTGAAGGCCGTCACCACACCTTGGTTGTGCAACACAGCGCCGTTGTAAGGAATGGCGTCCTTCACCTCGTATTTGTACGCCCACCAGTCGCTGAAGCTCGACCCGCCGGCCCCGTGTTCCGCCATCTTGTCGGCCACCTTGTAGCCTTCCAAAATGTGGGTGAACGTGTTCAGGCGGAACCCCAACGAATCCGCCACGTGCATCAGCATGTTGATTTCGTCTTGGCGGTAGCTGTGGCACGTCACAAAGCGCTCCTCCCGAAGGATTTGCAAGAGCGTCTCCAAATCCAAATCCACACGCGGCGCCAGCGGACCACGTCCTTCTCGGATGTCCTTGCGCTTGGCGCTGCGCAGGGCGGCCCGGTGCTCGAGCTGGGCCATGCCGTACTCTCGCGCCCGGATGAAGTGGTCGTAGTAGACCTGCTCCACCCCCATGCGCGTCTGCGGAAAACGGCTTCTGTACCCGTCGCCCCAGTTGCTCTGCTTTACATTTTCGCCCAGGGCAAACTTGATGAACGGCACCGCATCCTCAAACAGGAGTTCCCGAGGCTCGGCCCCCCACCGGAATTTGACAATGGCGCTCTGGCCTCCGATGGGGTTCGCCGAGCCGTGCAGGATTTGGGCGCACGTCACGCCGCCGGCCAGTTGGCGGTACATGTTGACGTCCTCGCTGTTGACAGAGTGGCCAATCCACACTTCGGCGCTGCTCGCCTGGGTGCCTTCGTTCACCCCGCGGTCCACGGCGATGTGTGTGTGCTCGTCAATCACACCTGGCGTCACGTGTTTGCCCTTGGCGTCCAACTCCACCGGCACCACCCCCGCAGGCAGCAAGTCCGACGGATTGAGCTGGGCACCCACGGCCACAAGCTTGCCTTCGTGGACCAGCACATCGGCGCCAGCCAGCACGCCCTCTTCCTCGCACGTCCACACCGTGGCGTTGCGGATCCAAACGGTCTCCGCCTCCATCCGATCCGGCGTGCCGTAAGCCGTGAAAGGATACACGACCCCCGACAAATCCAGGCCTTCTACCCCCACGTCAAGGACTTCCGTTTGCGGGAGATTGGCGACGTCGGAACCTTGCGCTTCATCCTCTGGGGCGTCTGGGATAGGGTCTTCGTCTGCGTTTCGGATGGCGGACCAATCGACCCATCGGCCGTCGGCGGTTTGGCCTGAGCCCTCCCAAATGCGGCTCTCCATCCACACATTGCCCGTCAAACGGATGGGGCCATCCGCGGTCGGGATGCGGAACACCACAGTCCGGTTGTCGAGGGTCAGCGCCACCTTCCTGTCGGTGGAGTCGTTGATCGCCCAAAATGCCTTCCATGCGTTGGCTTCACCCTTCACCTCCACGGCATACAGGCTGTCTTCCACGTTGATGTTGTAATTGCCTGCGAGGTCCAAGGGATGGTGGTCCCGCATCGGCGTGGCCTGACCAGCCACCCAATGCTCCACGATGTGGGTGCCCTGATCAAACAAGGGGCCGTCGGTCACCAACACGTTGGCCACACAGCCTTGCTTCAAAGAGCCCAGTTGGTCCGACAAGCCCAGCCACGACGCTGGTCTCGAGGTCAACGCCCTCAGGGCTTCCACTTCAGACAGGCCGGCGTCGACCGCCTTCCTGACGTTCCCCAAGAATGCCGAAGGCTCTTTCAACCCGTGCGCGGTGAACGCCACAGGCACCCCCGCCTCGTGCAACCGGGCCGCATTGGATGGGGCCAACTCCCAATGTTTGAGCTCGTTCAACCCAATGAGTCGTGCCAAATGGGGGTCTGACACGTCGTACCCCTTTGGAAAATTGACCGGCACAGCCATTCGCACTTCGGCCGAGGCCAACACCTCTGCACGTTGATAGCCGTCTCCGCCTCCCAACACGATGGGTGTGGTCACGTTGAATTCATCAAGCACGGTCTCGGCGCGCAAGACGTCTTTCCAACCGCCTGCAGAAAACACACGCGGCAACGATTGCGAGGCCACAAATGCTTCAAGGGAGAGGTTGGTTCCGCCCGCCATGCCACGGGGCGCCGCCTCGACATACCACTGGGCGTCGAGGTGGGTTTGGCGCAGAAGTGCTGTAGCCCCCATCAAGGAGCTCGGGTAATTCTGCGACGACGACCCCTTTCTGAAACTCATGTGGAAAGACGCATCGGGGACGAGCAGGGCTTCTCTCGGATCAGCCAAAGCCAACACCACCGCACCCTTTCCGCGCACCACACCATCTTGCACGTGCGTCAACACGGCGCCAAACCCAGCCTTTCGCAAGGCCTTGGCTTCGTCGGGTTTTGGATGGAATTCCAAGGCCGCAGACGTTTCCGGACGGACCGCCTCGTTCCAGCCAAACGCGCCTTTCTTGTCGCTCAAATCCTGAGGAGTGCGGGACCAGCCGGCGCTTTGGCCCTCAGGGGTGCCGAAGTCGCTGTGCACGTCCACGAAAGAAGGGTACAAGTGCAACCCTGTCATGTCCAAACGGACGGCGGGGCCATTCACGGCAACTTCACCGACGGGGCCAGCAGCCACGATGCGGCCTCTATGCATCACCACAGTGCCGTCCTTCAGGACGGTTGTGGCGTCGAGGTGCACGGTGGCGTGTTCCAGCACAGTGGACACCAACGCTTTATCGTGGGTGCCGTTGACCGGGAAGGTTGGGTCAGATTGGGCTTGAAGATCCCAAGGAGTCAAGAGAGCCACACCCAAGGCGGCCCTGAAAAGGATGCGTGTCATCAAATCGTCTATCCACAAATGAAGGTCGTCTACCACGTCCTGAAAGGACGCC
>DKNS01000052.1:0-263 GCA_002469765.1 Flavobacteriales bacterium UBA7382
GCGAGGCCAAAGGGGCCAACAGCATCATGCCCGTGGACAAAAGGATGGAAGAGAGTTTCATGATCAGTGGTTGTGCAGGTTTGTGTGCATCAATCGTACAACCGAGGGGTAAGCCAAAGGTTCTTCACGAAGGGGGTCAGGGTGACGCCCACATGGATGCGGAGGTTGGTTTCAGAGTGAAGTGTTTCGAGTTCAGTGTACCGACTGCCAAAGTCCATGCCAAAGTGCAATTGGCTTGCGCTGCGGCTTCCGGAAAGGGGTTT
>DKNS01000052.1:579-3904 GCA_002469765.1 Flavobacteriales bacterium UBA7382
GGTTTGTTGACCCCTGCACTCACCCGCCATTCTTCCAACGCGACAGGGGCAGATCCTTGTTGAGGAGCAATGCGCAAGGGCAACGTGGAGGTGTTGACGCCCATGCGGTAGGTGGGGCGGTTGACTTTTCCAAGCTTTCTGGCAGGTGTCCAAACCACAGCCAGAGACCTCGACCACGCATCTCCCCAAGATCCCGCGCCGTCCATCAAGTGATCCAACGTGGCGTTGGCTTCCGACCAATCTTGGCCATGCAGATCCACAAAGATGCCGAATCGACTCCCCTTTGCTCCGTCGCGTTGAACACCGCCGCCTAAGGTCCATTTATGCGGCACCGTGCCCGAGCGCTCAGATTGTTCAAAGCTCGAGGTGTCGATTCCGGTGGTCACGCCTCCCAAGGGTAGGGTGGATTGCACCAGCCGCTCGTAGTCGGTGTTGAGCGTTCTGGCGGGGCTGTATGTTCCGCCAAACCGCATCACCCAACTGCCCTTGAACTGCATGTTCTCGTCGTATTTGGCTTGAAGCACCTGGAACCCTTGCGCCCCTAAGATCCAACCAGCCGCACGGTGGCGGAACGAGGTGACGGTTCGGACGTCCCTGAAGGACGCATCCTCCAGGTCCAGCGTGGAGATTTGACGGGCGTCTCCAAACCAGTGGTCAACTTGTGCACCGAGGTCCAACCCTCGGTGGCTCACCAACACGCTGTCTGCTCCTGCTTGGATCCAGATTTTGCTGCGCCAGCCCTGGCTGAGTCCAGCGTGGGCACGGGCCAAACCTCCAGTCCCTTCGTAGCGTTCAAGCAAGTTGCCCACCAGACTGTCTTCAGCCAAACGCTGGACTGAAAAGGCCTTGGATGTCAATGGGGTCACCCCAAAACTCAACGCGCTGTTGGAACGGGGCTTTTTCACCACCAACCCCATGTTCCCAGGACCTCCTGTCCATGCATTGGACGTGCGGTCGCCCTCGCTCAAATGCATTCTTTGACTGTGTGCGGAGACTTGAAAGGTGGGGTTGGCCAGTCCTGCTGCCGAGGCGGGCTGGTCCGCGTGCAGAAATACGTTGTCGGGAGTCACAGAAACAAGCCCCACGGTGCTCGCAAGCCCTGGACTCAGCAACCCTTGATGTGTGCCCAACCCAAAGCGTGCGTAGGGACTGAAGTCGGTCTCTTGACCCCACACTCCAAGCGTCAGGCCCCACATGCAGACGCTCCCCAAGGCCCATTGCATCAGGCAAACAGTCTGGAATTTATTGCGTTTCATTGAGGTGTTTGTGCAGTGCATGGTGACCCTTTAGGGTCAAATTTGCGTCCGCGAATCTCGGGGAGACCGCACGGAGTTGCAAGTGCTGGGCGTCTCCACCGGTCAGAATGATGCCAAGATTTGGGAACTCCTCTTTCAGGCGCATCCAAGTTCCTGTCAATTCAGCTTCCAGGCTGTGGAAGGCGCCAGAGACCATGGCTTCCTCGGTGTTGGCGCCCACGATGGGCATGCTGCGCATGTCCGATACAGGGATTTGGATCCACGGCAAGGCGTAGGTGTGCTCGTGCATGACGAGGAGTCGCATTTGAATGCCAGGGGAGATGGAGCCGCCCATGTGGCGTCCGCCGCAGACCATGTCCACGGTCACACACGTGCCCGCATCCACCACCAACCATGCTTGGGTCGGGTCTGCCCCGGGCACGGTTCCTGAGGCTACTGCCCAAGCATTCGCGATCCTGTCCAATCCGAGTTTGCCAGGTTCATTCACTTCTGTGGACAGGGGCAGGGCGTCGCCAGGGCGGAGCACCTTGGTGGGGTGGAACGCCTCGACCCAAGGGGCCAAATCTCCTGATCCGGTGACCAAAACTTGGTCCTCAGGTGCAATGTCCTTCAACCAAGTTTGAGCCATGTCTGGCAGTTTCTCCTGAATGTCGCAAGCTTGGACGCTTAGCGGGTCGTCTGTGGGAGACGCCTTGGCAGAAAACTTCGCCCATTTGGCACGGGAATTGCCCACTTCAAGGATCCACGTGCTCATGGCCACAGCAAGGTTTCCATCATGATGCGCACGTCGGACTCGAGCCTTTGGAGCACAGGCGCCACACTGTCCGGGTTGGGCTTGTGGCTGAAGTAAAGCGAGCCTCTTATGAAGTGGTCGGTGCTGTCGGTCACGAAGAATTGAAGGGGGGTGGCCACTGGCCCCTCCAAGGCATACAGCGTGCCGCTCTTGGAAGGGAGGTCCAGGGCCTGACGTCGGATGCCGGTGGCGGCCACCTCATGGCCAAACACCAACGATTGGGCGTCTCGCAAAAGGGACTCCAAGTCGCGGACAGGAACTTCTGTGCAATGCAGTTTGGCGTTGAACCTGGGGAAGGAAAGGTTGAACCAGCACCCCTCCTTGTCCCCTGAATTTCTCAACTCGACCTTGGCGTGGTTGGGTATGCGAAATTGGCTCCCGCATGGGGTCTTGTAGGGAGAAGTGGTGGTGTCGGGCAGTGTGATTCGAATCTGTCCTAAAGGCCGGGGCACCTCCACAGCGTCGGGCTTCACCCACCAGAGTCCGGCGGTGACCACGGCCACCATCGCCACGAGCCATGGCCAAATTTTGGAACGGGTCTTCACGCTTCGGGATCTGAGGGTGGGTCGTTCACAGGCCGGGGCAGCACCACTTTGATGCGGTGGATGCGACGGGCGTCGCGGGCGTCGACCTGCAGGACGGTCCCCGCGAACTCCATGGACTCGCCGCGCTTGAGCATGCGGCCCACCTGTTCGAGCATGAACCCGCCGAGGGTGTCGCTTTCTCCTTTGGCCGCCTCCCAGGCCTCTTCATCCAACTGCAGGATGCGGTAGGCGTCGAGCAACGGTGTTTTGGCTTCCATCAAGTAGGTGAACTCGTCCAACACGGAGTGGGTGATGTCCTCCTCGTCGAATTCGTCGGCGATCTCCCCCACAATCTCTTCCAGCACATCTTCCAACGTCACCAAGCCGCTTGTGCCGCCGTATTCGTCCACCACGACGGCAAGGTGGACTTTTTTCTCTTGGAACTCCCTCAAGAGGTCGTCGATCTTCTTGCTCTCCGGGATGTACATCGGGGCGCGAAGGACCTGGGTCCACGCCACTTGGTCGTCCTGGAGTCGCGGCAAGAGGTCTTTCACGTGCAAGACCCCTTGGATTTGGTCGACTGAACCCTCGTGCACAGGGATGCGGCTGAACCCCGAGGCGACAATGGTGGCCCTGACGTGTTCCCACGTGTCCTCTATGCTGAACGACAGCATGTCTGTCCGTGGGGTCATGACTTGCTTGGCGTCTTTGGACCCAAAGTTGACAATGCCCTCGAGGATGCGTTGTTCTTC
>DKNS01000118.1 GCA_002469765.1 Flavobacteriales bacterium UBA7382
GTCTCGCATCCGATCAACCCGCTGTGATCGTGCACTTTCAATTTGTCCCAAATGAGCTCATGCGACACAATGTCACCGTTGCCAAACGATCCCGGCCAATCGTGGCCGCCTCCAATCACCTTGTAGTGGTGCAAAGCGTGGCATCCATCGTCGCTGAGCCATGTGGACTCTTCCACGGTGCTGCCATCTGAAGCATCGAGGTTGGGCAAAAGGGTCACTTCGGGGGCAGGGTTCAGCCCGTTGACCTCCACCCAATGGGCGTTGCCCTCGTCGCTGCTGTGGTAGTACAATGTGCCTTTGTAAACAACGCCTTCATAGTTGGAAATGAAGTCGTTGGTGCCGAGGATGGTCACCACAGGCGTGGGGTGCGTCACCACACAGGAGGACATCGACTCGGCATACATGGTTCTGGCCACGGCGCCGATGCCGGTGATCTTGTCGTTCAATCGGCATGCCAAATCGTAAGTGAACCCGCCCCCGTTCGAATATCCCATCGCGTAGACGCGACTGGGGTCGACACTTTGGTTGGCCACCAACGCATCGACGAGGTCCGAGATGAAGTCGATGTCGCTGTGGGGATTGGGCCCGGTGAAGGGCAGGTCGCCGGAAGTCACCACTTGCCAATTCGTGGAGCCGTCGTCGTTGGGGTCGGGCAGCGCCTGGGGGTAGGCCAAGACGATGCCGTCTTCGTCTGCGCGGTCCCGCATGTCCGCCACGGCCAATTGGTCTTCAGCAGTGCCGCTGCCGCCATGAAAATTCATCACGAGGGGCCAGGATTGGTCTGCAGAATGCCCGTCAGGCAAGTACAACAAGTAGCTGCGGGCGTCCCCGTCGACCACAAGGGTCTCGGTGGTCAATTGGCCCCACGACAAGCTGACAACGGCAAGGGTGCAGAGCAGAGCAGCCGTGGTTTTCAGAAGAAAAGAGAGTTTGAACATGTGACCAAGTTAGGGCATGAATTTGCATGTCAGCACCTTGTGGTCAAGCTTGAACAACTTCATCCCTGAGGCGATTTATAGGGCGTGGGACGGAAGCGAGATTTGAAAAACGTGCATGCCAAGCGTCCTCCGACGTTCAACCTTGACGATCCCGAGGATTTGAACGACTGGGGCGCCGAGCTGGAGCAAATGACCAAGCGTCGCCGTGACCACAACGAGCGCCACCAGCCCAAGAAGTGAATCAGCCGAGGCTGAAGGAGCGCAGGGCAGACAGGGTTTGGTCTTGGGCAGTGTCGTCGATCAGGCTGCACAAGAACCACGATTCGTACGCCGAGGGGGGCAAATAAATTCCCGCGTCCAGCATGTGATGGAAGAGCGCTTTGAAGTGCGCATTGTCCCCGGCCTTCGCGGTCTCAAAATCGACCACAGGCGACTCGCAAAGGTGAAGCGACAGCATGGAGCCCACTTGGTTGACTTGGTGCGGAATCGACTTTTCCGTCATCACGTCACGGATGCCATCGGCGAGCGACGCCCCGCGCTTGGCAAGGCCTGTGTAGACCTCTGGATTGGCGTGGAGCTCCGACAGCAAGGTGAAGCCTGCGGACATGGCCAAGGGGTTGCCAGAGAGGGTGCCGGCTTGGTACACAGGGCCTTCTGGGGCCAAGTGGGCCATGATCTCGCGCCTTGCAGCGAATGCCCCCACAGGAAGCCCGCCTCCGATGACTTTGCCGAAGCACACCATGTCTGGCGTCACGCCGTAAACCTCAGCTGCACCTCCTGAGGCCAGTCTGAATCCGGTCATGACCTCGTCGAAGATGAGCAACGTGCCATGTGCGGCACAAGCGGCTTTCAACCCTTCCAAGAATCCGGGTTGTGGCGGGATGCACCCCATGTTGCCGGCGACAGGTTCGACGATGATGGCGGCCACCTGCCCCTCATGCTCGTGCAGCAGTGCCTCGACCGCCTCGAGGTCGTTGTAGGGGGCGAGCAGGGTGTCTTTGGCCGTGCCTTGGGTGACGCCGGGCGAGCTGGGCGCGCCAAATGTGACGGCCCCACTTCCGGCTTGGATGAGGAACGCATCGGAGTGCCCATGGTAGCAGCCGGCGAACTTCACGATCTTCTCCCGCCCGGTGAATCCACGGGCCAATCGAATGGCGCTCATGCACGCCTCGGTGCCCGAGTTGACCATTCGGATTTGGTCGATGTAGGGCACCATCTCACAAATGAGCTCCGCGATCTGCGTCTCCAATTCTGTGGGGGTCCCGAACGACGTTCCTTTCTCCGCCGCATGCTTCACGGCGTCGATCACGGGCGGGTGGGCGTGTCCAAGGATTTGGGGTCCCCAGGAGTTGATGTAGTCGATGTATGTGTTTCCGTCGACGTCGCGAAGGTGCGCGCCTCGGGCGCTTTCCATGTATATGGGGTGGCCGCCCACCGACTTGAACGCCCTGACAGGGGAATTCACACCGCCGGGGATGGCGTTTTGGGCTTCGTTGAAAAGGGCCGACGAACGTTGGTAGATCATGTCAAAGGTGTGGTGGTGAGGTCCCCGCGTTGCCACGCGTTGGACCACGTTTCCAGGGCTTGAATCCAGGCTTCGCTGGTGTTCAAGCACGGGATGAAATCGTAGGTTTCGCCGCCGGCTTCCTCAAAGATTTCGCGGTTTTCCATGTCCATCTCCTCGAGCGTCTCCAGGCAGTCGGACACGAAGGAAGGCGTCAGGACGGCGAGTTTCTTGATGCCTTGTTCGGGCATGTTTTTCAGGGTGTCGGCGGTGTAGGGCTTCAGCCACGGATCGAGGCCCAAGCGACTTTGGAACGCGCTGAAGCACTTTTCCTCGGGCAGGTTGAGGGCTTTGGCCAAGTTTTTGGTCGTTTGGAAGCACTGGTGGCGGTAGCACTCGGCGTGGGCCGGACTCGGCGTGTTGCAGCAGGAGCCGTCCATTTTGCAGTGCTTGCCGGTGAGGTCCGACTTG
>DKNS01000048.1 GCA_002469765.1 Flavobacteriales bacterium UBA7382
GACAGACGTACGACAAGGTGTGGGAGGACAGCGATCGAGACTACTGGATGATCGCCGAGGAGGCCAAGGAATACGGCATGATCGACGAGGTGCTTGTTCGGCCCAGCTGATCGAGGCCATTGCTGACCCATGTCTGACAAAGACCTCCAATGCTCGTTCTGCGGCCGCCCCAAGGCGGACGTGGACATCCTGATCGCAGGTGCCACAGGGCACATCTGCGAACGCTGTGTGGACCAGGCCCAGGCGATTGTTGCGGAAGAAGGCGACGCCCCAACAGCGACTCAATCTTCCATTGACTTCACCCTGCGTCGTCCTGCTGAAATCAAAGCCCACCTCGACGAGTTTGTGATTGGACAGGATGCCGCCAAACGCACATTGAGCGTCGCGGTGTACAACCACTACAAAAGGTTGAAACACGAACACGCCGGCGACGAGGCAAGCATCGAGCTGGACAAAAGCAACGTCATTCTTGTAGGAGAAACAGGAACCGGCAAAACCCTGTTGGCCAAAACCATCGCGCGCATGCTTGATGTGCCATTCTGCATCGCCGACGCCACGGTGTTGACAGAGGCAGGCTATGTGGGTGAGGACGTGGAAAGCGTGTTGTCGAGGCTCCTTCAATCGGCTGACTACGATGTCGAGGCCGCCGAGCGGGGCATCGTTTTCATTGACGAAATCGACAAAATTGCCCGGAAAAGTGACAACCCTTCCATCACGAGAGACGTGAGTGGCGAAGGCGTGCAGCAAGCGTTGCTCAAGCTCCTGGAAGGCACCGACGTGCAGGTGCCCCCGCAAGGCGGAAGAAAACACCCTGAACAGAAGCTCATCACCGTAAACACTGCGAACATCTTATTCGTGTGCGGCGGAGCATTTGCCGGGATGGAGAAAATCATCGCCCGTCGCCTGCGTCAGAGCACCATTGGATACGCCAACCAAGGCATGACGGTGGACGACTCAGAAGCGCTCGCGTACGTGGACCCCTCCGACCTTCGGGCCTTTGGGTTGATTCCGGAATTGATCGGTCGCTTTCCCGTGTTGACTGCCTTGAGGCCCCTGAAGCGGGACGCTCTGCGACGCATTCTCACCGAGCCCAAGAACGCCATCGTGCGTCAGTACGTGCAGATTTTCGCGATGGACAGCATCAAACTCAGCTTCGACAATGGGGCCCTAGATTTGATCGTGGATCACGCCGTGGATCGCAAGCTGGGGGCACGTGGCTTGCGCGGCATTTGCGAAGTGATCTTGCGAAACGCGATGTTTGACCTGCCTGGCAGCGACACCAAGACCTTGAAAGTCACGACGAAATACGCCCAATCCCAGTTGGACGCCCAACACAAACAGGCCTCGTGATCATGCACCGGATCTCCCTTGCTTGCCTCCTGGTGTCGTGCAATCTGATGATTTCATGTGTCGAGGCCCCACCAACCGCCGTTTCAGATGCGACTGAAGCTTCTGCAACAACAACCAAAGCGGTCATCAAGGACGTCAGTGCGGCAGAATTTCAGCGGTTGATTGCCGATTTGGATAAGGGCCTTTTGATAGACGTTCGGACTCCAGAAGAATGGGCGGAGGGACACCTTAAAGGGGCTGCGCACAAGGATTACTGGAAAGAAGACGACTTTGATGCAGCCATGAATACCATCCCGCGCGACAGGCCGGTACTCGTGTACTGTGCCGGCGGCGGCCGAAGCGGTTTGGCCGCAAACGAGCTGCACCAGGGGGGACACCTCGAAGTGTACAATCTCGAAGACGGCATCACGGGATGGCAAGACGCGGGGTACCCTGTGACCACAGGACCTGCGGCAGACTTTTAAGTCGGTGTCGTGTGAACTCCTTGTGAACAACGGGGACGCCCCAAAAACAGGGGCTGCCGGGCCTCCATGCTACATTCGACGTTCACTGAAAGAACCTCGACGTGGCAGGCAAGGAAACCCCTTTGATGAAGCAATACAACCGGATCAAGGCCAAGCATCCGGACACAGTGTTGCTCTTCCGCGTGGGCGATTTCTACGAGACGTTCGGTTCTGACGCGGTGGCGGCAGCCAATGTGCTGGACATTGTGTTGACCAAACGTGGCAACGGCAGCGCCTCGGAAATCGAGTTGGCCGGTTTCCCGCACCACAGCCTGGACACGTACCTCCCCAAGCTCGTCAAATCTGGCCTGAAGGTGGCCGTGTGCGACCAGTTGGAAGACCCCAAACAGGCCAAGGGCTTGGTCAAACGTGGGGTCACCGAACTCGTCACTCCAGGGCTCGTCATGCACGACCATGTGCTCGAAAGCAAGGCCAACCATTACGTCGCCGCCATCCACTGGACACCCAAGGCGGTGGGCCTGGCTTTGCTCGATCTGAGTACAGGTGAATTTCAAGCGGCGGAGGGAGATGCCCGATGGGTGGACCGCATTCTGAAGAGCCTCGAACCCAAGGAGTGGCTCATCGACCGGAGGCACGAAGCGGATGTACGAGCCCTGTTTGGAGACGACGTGCCCCGAACCAAATTGGAGGATTGGGTTTTCACCCAAGCCTACGCCGAAGAATGGATTGCCAAACAGTTTGCAACAGGATCCCTCAAGGGACTTGGGTTGGACGATGCCCCCTTGGCCACTGTGGCCGTAGGGGCCGTGCTCCATTACCTTGATTTGACACATCACCGAGAAACGGCACATATCCAAAGCGTGGCGCGGTTGCGGCCCAGCGACGGCATGTGGCTGGACCGTTTCACGGTGCGCAACCTGGAAATATTGCACCCCAACCACGAGGACGGCACGTCCCTGGTGGAGGTTCTGGATCGAACCTGCACCCCCATGGGAGGTCGAGCCCTGCGCCGGGCCCTGGTGGCGCCATTGACCGACCTGGACCTGCTGAGTCAACGGCACGAAGCCGTCGACCGGCTGGCGGAAGAAGTATCGCTTCGTCACGAATTGCGCAGCATCCTGGGGCGCGTGGGTGACCTTGAACGCTTAACCTCCAAAGCAAGCTCCGGCCGGATCAACCCTCGCGAGTTGGGCCATGTCCGCCGCGGGCTGCACGCCGTGCAAGCGGTGGCCGACACCACAGCCGGAGAAGCTTCTCTGTTGCCCTATTTGGAGTCGTTGAGCCCTTGCACCGAAATGCTGGCAAGATTGGATCGTGAGCTCGTCGACGAGCCTGCAGTCGCCATCGGCAAAGGAGAGGTCATTGCCTCTGGGGTCAGTGCCGAGCTCGACGCCGTGAGGCGGCTGGCTTTCAACAGCCAAGAGGCCCTCGACGCCATTCGGGACCGCGAAGCGGAGGCCACTGGCATTTCAGGGTTGAAGGTGGCGTTCAACAACGTCTTTGGATACTACCTGGAAGTCCGAAATGCCCACAAGGACAAGGTGCCTGAAGGCTGGATCCGGAAGCAAACCCTCACGCAAGCTGAGCGTTACATCACCGAAGAACTGAAGGAATTGGAGTCTCAAATCCTCTCGGCGAAAGACAAGGCCCAAAGCTTGGAAACAACGGCGTTTTCAAACATCGTGACCGCTTGTGCTGGAGAACTGCCCTTGCTGATGGGCAACGCCAGGGCCATGGGGTTGTTGGACATGCTGTCCTCGCATGCCGAGTCCGCCGCAGAATTGGGCTACACTCGGCCCCGCATGAACGACGGGCGAGGCCTCTCCATCACAGAAGGAAGGCACCCTGTCATTGAACGGCAACTGCCTCCTGGCGAAACGTACGTGGCCAACGACATCCAGCTCGACCCCGAAACCAGACAAATTTTGATGGTCACAGGACCCAACATGTCGGGGAAGAGTGCGCTGCTGCGGCAAACTGCCTTGATCTCGCTGATGGCGCAAGCCGGGTCCTTTGTCCCTGCCAAGCACGCCAGCTTGGGCATTCTTGACCGCATCTTCACCCGGGTAGGTGCGTCAGACAACATCAGCAGCGGCGAATCCACCTTCATGGTGGAGATGAACGAAACCGCGGCCATCCTCAACAACCTCACGCCTCGGAGCCTGGTGCTGTTGGATGAAATTGGGCGCGGCACCAGCACCTACGACGGCGTCAGCATCGCCTGGGCCATCGCCGAATACTTGCATGAAACGAGCAAGCACCGGTCACTTACACTGTTCGCCACGCACTACCACGAACTCAACGACATGAGCCAGCGCTTGTTGAGGATCGTCAACGTGAATGTGAGCGTGAAAGAGATGAACGGCAAGGTGGTGTTCCTGCGCAAATTGGCTCCAGGTGGCAGCAACCACAGCTTTGGCATCCATGTGGCCCGCTTGGCTGGCATGCCAAGGACTTTGGTGCTCCGCGCCGAGGAAGTTCTGGAATCGTTGGAATCGGCCCGAAGTGGTGACAAAGTGTCTTCGCAAGACGCCAGCATGCCGCGTCACCAACCTCCCGATTTGTCCACCATTTCCCCAGCAACAGACGGGATGCAAATGAGCTTCTTCCAACTGGACGATCCCGCCCTCGAGTCCATTCGTGACCAACTGATGGAAGTGGACATCGACCACCTGACGCCAGTGCAAGCATTGATGAAGCTTCACGAAATCAAGGCGACCTTGAAGGGCAAGAAGGGCTGAATGTCCAGGGACAGGGCGATCAGAGCGCTGCCGTGAGTAAGTCCAAAGGCTTCCAAGGCATCCCGCGGTCCACAGCCAATTCCTCGTGAGTGAGCGTGCCGTTGAACATGTACACCCCTGTGGCCATCAAATTCCGCTCTTTGATGGAGGGGACCAACCCGCCATCGGCCGCCAGCCCTAATAGCAAGGGCGCGGCGAGGTTGCTCATCGCCTTGCTGGCCGTCCGCGAGACCCGCGAAGGGATGTTGGGCACGCAATAGTGGATCACGCCACACTCAATGAAGGTGGAGCGCTCGTGGCTGGTGAGTCGGGAGGTTTCAAACACCCCGCCTTGGTCGATGCTGACGTCCACCACAATGGAACGTTCACGCATGCCCGCCACCATGGGCTCGCTGACGAGCATCGGGGCACGGGAGCCCGAGCCTCGCACTGCCCCGATGGCCACATCTGCCGACTTCAGGGCCTCTTCCAACACGGAAGGCTGGAGGGTTGAAGTCCACAACCGCTGACCCACAGCATTTTGAAGGCGGATCAGGCGGTGCACGCTGTTGTCAAACACCTTGACGGTCGCTCCAAGCCCCAAAGCCGATCGGGCCGCGAATTCACCCACGGTGCCCGCACCGAGAATCACCACTTCGCTGGGACGGACACCGCTGACCCCACCCAGCATGTTCCCCATGCCTTGCTCGCTGGCCATGAGTTCACCTGCAATGAGTATGGCCGTGTTGCCCGCGATTTCGCCCATCGCACGGACCAAAGGCTGGATGCCGTTCTCGTTTTGGACGAAGTCCCACGCAATGGCTGTGGTTTTCTTGGCGCTCAGGGCTTCAAGCAGCCCTTCATTTTGAACGCTCAATTGCAACGCCGAAATGAGGGTTTGGCGCATGCCCATCATGGCGACTTCCTCCAAGGAGGGCGGCTCGACCTTGAGAACTATGCTGGCCTGGAACACCTGGCTCTTGTCGTAAACAATCCTGGCGCCCGCCTCGCTGTAATCGTTGTCCGAGAATTGGGCGTAGGCTCCGGCTTGGGTTTCCACCAACACTTGGTGACCGTGCGCGGCCAAAAGCGCCACCGCCTCTGGCACCAGCGCCACACGCTTTTCCTGAAGGCTGGTTTCTGCAGGAATGCCAATTGTCAACTCGGCTTGCCCCTTCTTGGCCTCGAGCAATTCCTCTTGCGGGAGCAGGGCTGCCTCGCGGGCGAGGGCTTTGATGGCTTTGCGTCCAGTATCCATGACGGCCCCAAAATAGCCAAGCCCAACCGATTCAACCCCGGAGGACCGACAAAATACATTGCCTGGTCCCGTTGGGCAGTTCCTCAACTTGGAGCAAATGCGCGTCGTCGGGCATCAACCCGGGCACCCGCTCGGGCCACTCAACCAAGGTGAGCACCTCATCTAAAAGCATGTCCGCAATCCCGGCGCGTTCGGCTTCCTCCTCGTTTTCCAGCCGATACAAGTCCATGTGCCGGACTTGAAAAATTTGGCCTTGGCGCAAGACGCTGTGGTGGTGCACCAGCCCAAACGTCGGACTCGTCCCCTCCTCCTCTGAGCCCCAAGCCTGCAACACAGCACGCACCAAAGTGGTCTTCCCTGCACCCATGGCACCATGCACCGCAACGACGCCAGACATGGGGAGGGCCGCAGTCACTTCCGAAGCCACCCGCGGCAAATCCTCTAGCCCATAGCCTTTCCAAGCTCCAAGCTGGGTCAACATCGGCATGTCTGTCATGTGTTTTTGGGGTCCAACACCACCCAAGGAATGATCATCTCTTCCATGCTCACGCCGCCATGCTGGAAGGAATTGCGGAACGTCTTGACGTAATGGGATGCGTTGTTGGGGTACACCAAAAAATCCCTCGTTTTGGCGAAAATGTACGTGCTAGAGACGTTGGGTTTGGGAAGCCCCACTTTGTCTGGTTGCATCACCTCCATCACCTCGTCGGCGTTGTAGCCTAGGTTCCTTCCCACTTTGTAGCGCAGGTTGGCGTTGGTCGCACGGTCGCCACGCACCTCGACTGGGTGATCCACGCGCATCGTGCCATGGTCCGTGGTCAACACAACGCGTCCCCCCATCTCCGCCATGGCGTCAAGCATGTCTTTCAGCGGGCTGTGCACAAACCACGAATGCGTCAAGCTTCGGTACGCCGCTTCGTCGTCGGCCAATTCCTTGATCACCTCCATCTCCGAGCGCGCATGACTGAGCATGTCCACGAAATTGTAGACCACCGTCGTCACAGATTGGCCTTTTTGCTCGTGGAAGCGGTCGGCCAGACGCTTTCCTGCCTCCAGGCTTGTGATTTTGTGATACGCCGTTTTCCCTTCCACCCCCATGCGATGAAACAGGGCTTGTTGAAGCTTGGCCTCGTGCGCGTTTTTGGAGCCTTCGGCTGACTCATCCACCCAGCAATCGGGCATCACCCTGGCAATCTCTGCAGGGGTCATCCCCGCGAACAAGGCGTTTCTCGCGTATTGGGTGGCCGTGGGCAACAGGCTCAAATACGTCTTCTCCTCCGTGATGTTCCAATCGTCGGAAAGCACAGGTGCGATGGCACGCCACTGGTCCCAGCGCAGGTTGTCGATGACCACCAAAAACAGCGGTCGGCCCTCCGATCCGGCCACCGCGTCGGGCAACCATGTCGGCAGCACTTGGTGAGACATCACAGGACCCTGTTCCATGCCCGTCATCCAATGTTCGTAGTGATCCTCGACGAAACGTGCGAATTGGTGATTGGCCTCGGCATGTTGATTTTCCAAAATCTCCAACATGCCGCCGTCGCCAGAATCTCCCAACGTCAAGTGCCAATGGCAAAGTCGTCGGTACACTTCGGACCATTCATCCGCATTCATCCGCCCGCCCAACTGCATGGCCAACTCACGAAACTCCCGCATGTACGCCGATTGAGCTTGCTCACCTTGGATCCTTCGGTTGTCCAAAATTTTCTTGACCGCCATCAAGATTTGGTTTGGATTCACAGGCTTGATCAGGTAGTCGCTGATTTTGGATCCGATGGCCTCCTCCATGATGTGCTCCTCCTCACTCTTGGTAATCATGATGACGGGCAACTCAGGTCGTTTGGACTTGATGCGCTGAAGCGTCTCAATCCCGTTGAGGCCGGGCATGTTCTCATCCAAAAACACCACGTCATACATGTGCTCATCCACCCGCTCAAGCGCCTCCACCCCACTGTTGACCCCGGTTACGTCGTATCCCTTTTCGTCGAGGAACAACATGTGGGGTCGCAGCAATTCGATTTCGTCGTCTGCCCAAAGAATATGTGGTCGTGCCATGCGCATGTGTGTTCGAGCAAAACCGGCCGCCGCGAGCGTTCTCGGCACCCGTATCTTGCGACAAAGTAACGCCGAGACGCGCGACATCGTATGCCAACAAGCAAGGTCAACCGACACAAAATCCTGAACGATCCGGTTTACGGATTTGTCTCCCTGCGTCACGCCCGCGCGCTGGACCTCATGGACCACCGTTACATGCAGCGCCTGCGGCGCATTTCACAACTGGGCTTGTCTCATTTGGTCTATCCTGGTGCGGTCCACAACCGCTTCCATCACGCCGTGGGTTGCATGCATCTGATGCAAGAAGCCATTGACAGCCTCCGGAACAAGGGGGTCGACATCAGCGAGGTGGAAGCAGAGGGGGCGTGCTTGGCCATCCTGCTTCACGACGTGGGTCACGGTCCATTCAGCCATGCCTTGGAACACAGCATCGTCCAAGGCGTGCATCACGAGGACGTGAGCGCTTTGATCATGGGGCGCCTGAACGAAGAGTTCAGCGGGGCCTTGGACTTGGCGATTGAAATCTTCAACGACCACCACCCCAAGAAATTTCTGCACCAGCTCGTCAGCAGCCAACTGGATATGGATCGCTTGGACTACCTCGTCCGAGACAGCTTCTACAGCGGTGTCACAGAGGGAAAAGTGGGCAGCGAGCGCATCCTCAAAATGCTCGACGTGGTGGACGGCCAATTGGTGGTGGAGGAAAAAGCCATCTACTCCATCGAAAAATTCGTGGTGGCACGACGCCTGATGTATTGGCAGGTCTACCTCCACCGCACCGTGCTCAGCGCGGAGCACATGCTCATGCTGGTGCTGCGCCGGGCCAAATACCTTGCACGCCAAGGGGTCGACGTGTTCGCCTCCCCTGCATTGTCGCTGTTCCTCCACGACGACCTGGACAGGGCCAAGTTTTTGGCAGATCCCGCGGTGTTGGAGCGGTTCTGCGAACTTGACGACTCCGACATTTTTGTGGCCATGAAGGCATGGCGTCATCACGACGACAAGGTGTTGTCCATGCTGAGCACCAGACTTCTGGATCGGGGGTTGTTCCGCATCGAACTGCGGCCCGAACCGTTCACTGACGAGGAGGTGCAAGAACGTGTGGCGGCAACCGCGGTCCATTTCAGGCTGAGCGCAGAAGATGCCCAGTTCCTAGTCAGCAACGCCATGATTGACAACAAGGCGTATGTGCCAAGAGGAATTTTGGTCCACTACAAAGACGGGTCTATCCGCGACTTCGCCGAAGCGAACGACCATCTGAACCTCCAGCTGCTCAGCAAGCCGGTTGAAAAAAGCTTTTTGTGCTACCCGAAGGAACTCACGCCGCCAAAGCCGTCGTGAGCCTTCAGGTCAATCTGGGGTGATGTCCTCGCCCAAGGCGTTGTACACGTGGTACTCCAAGAACTCCAAGTTGGAATTGGACTCCACGGCAATCTTGATCGCGAATTCCTTCTCCCAAGCCCGGCGTATGGATTTCCACCAACCCTGCTGCACGTAAGCCTCCAACAATGGGTGCACCATCAGCGTCATGCGCTTCCGGTTTTCGCCTTCTACAAGGTACTTGAGGGCCGAGGCAATCTTGTCCGTGATCAAGATGCTGGCTTCCACCTTGCCGGACCCGTTGCAGGATGGGCAGGCGTCGGTGGTCACCACTTGAGCCACATCTCGAACTCGCTGACGCGTCATTTCCACCACACCGAACCGGCTGGGGGAGGCTATGTTGTGCTTGGCTTTGTCGCCCTTCATGGCCTCCTTCAAAGCGTCGGTCAGCTGTTTGTTGTGCTCACGCTTGGCCATGTCGATGAAGTCAATGGCAATGATGCCGCCCATGTCACGAAGACGCAACACCCTGGCGATCTCTGGAACCACATCCAAGTTGGTCAGCAACGCGTTCTCCTCCTGGCTTGACGCGCCTTTCTTGCGCCCGCCACTGTTCACGTCGATGACGTGCATGGCCTCCGTTTGCTCAATCACGAGGTACGACCCCGACCGCAGGTTCACCTGACGCCCAAACGCCGCCTTGATCTGGCGATGGATAGACATGTCGTTGAACAGGTCTTTGACACGGCTCAACTTGACCATGGCCTCGTCCCCAGATGTGCTCTGGGCCAAAAACTCCTTGACCTCGTCCGACAAGCGCGGGTCGTTCACATGGATGGCCGTGCACGACTTGGTCATGACGTCCCGGAGGACGGCGCTGACCTGATTCACTTCCCCCAACACGCGTTTACCCGGTTTGGCACTCTTCAGGTTGGCGTACAATTTCTGCCAACGGTCCACCAAGTCCTGCAGATCCGTATGCAGGTCTGCCGAACCTTTGTTTTCCGCAACTGTCCGTACAATGATGCCAAACCCAGGGGGTTGAATGCTTTGCATGAGTCGCCGCAGACGATTGCGTTCTTTTTCTCCTTTGATGCGAGAAGACATACTCACCTTGTCGCTGAACGGCACCAGCACCAAATAGCGCCCCGGCAGACTGACCTCAGCCGTCAACCTTGGACCCTTGGTGCTGATGGGCTCTTTCGCAACTTGAACCAGAACAAGCTGAGATGCGGACACGTAGTCCTTCATCTTGCCCTTCCGCTCAATGTCCTCTTCCCGCTTGAATTTGCTGATGTCGGCTGTGGGTTGTTTGCCTGACATCACACGTTTGACCCAAGTCTGCTGCGTTTTGTACTGAGGCCCCAAATCGGAGTGGTGCAAAAATGCATCCTTCCCGTGGCCCACATCGACAAACCCTGCATTCAAGTTGGGCATGACTTTCCTGACGCGACCGACGTAAATGTCGCCCACGGCGTATTGCACGTCTCCACGGTCGCGGTGCAGCTCCACGAGCTGACCGTCTTCCAGGACGGCAATGTCAACGCCCTTGGGCGTCGAATTGATGACGAGTTCCGCGTCCATCACATGAAGTACCGTGATTTAAAGCTGCAAGTCACAGCCTCAACTCACGCACATTACTTCTTCTTGTGACGGTTCTTGCGAAGACGCTTCTTCCTCTTGTGCGTGGCCATCTTGTGACGCTTGCGCTTTTTTCCGCTTGGCATGATGATGATGTTTAATTGCTTGTTTCTGCCAACGCAGATTCAAGCCGTTCGATGATTCCTTCCACACTCTTGGTCACGGCTGTGTCCGGAGCGAGCGGAAGGTAAGATTTGTATTCAGTCAGGGCGAGGTCAGGTTTCTCCATGGCTTCGAGGCATCGCGCCTTGAAGAACCTGCCGTTTACGTAAAGTTCGTCGGCAGACACGCAAAGGTCAAATCCCTCCACGGCGTCTTCAAGAAAACCTTCTTCCATATCCAACATGGCGCGCTCCCAATAAGCCTCCACACGGTCGGGTGTCGCATCGATGACTTGGTTGAAACGTTCTCGGGCCTTGTCCAATTGTCCACTCTGAACGCTGAAGCGGCCAAGCCACATCACGGCGTCCAAGTTGGGCGGGGTGGATTCGGCCAGTTGACGCAACTCAAGAATGCCCTCCATGGGGTTCTCGCCGCTCACTTTGGCCACCGCCAAGTCTACGGGATTGGACCCGATGTCTTCCAGCGCGACTCCTTCTTCCATAGGCACCGGAGGTTCGGAAGAACCTGGTGTCCGGGGCATCAGCACAAGTCCCGCCGCCAATGCACCCGCACCGACAATCAAGACCCACGATGATTTGGAAATCGCCATGCTGAAGCCCTCTTACTTGACTTTCACGTTGGTCTTCACATTGTCCAAGAAATCACGGCTTGGCTTAAATGAAGGGATGTTGTGTGCGGGGATCTGAATGGACTTCTTCGCGAGGATGTTGCGGCCGGTCTTGGCGGCACGCGTCTTCACGACGAAGCTTCCAAATCCACGCAGGTACACGTTGTTGCCATTCTCCAAGTTGTTCCGGACGGCGCGCATAAACGCTTCCACAGTCACTTGAATGTCTCCTTTTTCCATTCCGGTTTGTTCCGAAATCTGGCTAACGATGTCTGCCTTGGTCATGGGTCGAGAGGGGGATGTTGTTTGAATTCAATGAAGTAGACCTTGGGCGTCGCCCTAGGTTTTCGGGGTGCGAAAATACACCCATACCTTTGGAAACGACATGAATAAGCGGGGTTTTCTGCAAAAAAATTGGCGCCAAACCGATGCGGAGCGCGCACGACGGTCCCTTGCTGCGTGGTACAACAGCCACGCACGGGACCTCCCCTGGCGTCTGACCCCCAGCCTCTACGGCACGTGGTTGAGTGAAATCATGCTCCAGCAAACCCGAGTGGATACGGGCATTCCCAAGTGGCACCTGTTCCAAGAATTGTTTCCAACCGTGAACGATTTGGCCCAGGCTTCGGAAGCCGAGGTGATGAAGGCCTGGGAGGGTTTGGGGTACTACCGCCGCGCCAGGTTGCTTCACAAAGCCGCCAAGGTCATCGCATCCCAAGGGCGCTTCCCCGACAACCGCCAGGGCTGGCTCGCCTTGCCTGGCGTCGGGCCCTACACGTCTGCGGCCATCGCATCCATCGGTCTGGGTGAACCCGTGGCCGCCGTCGACGGCAACGTTCAGCGCGTGATGAGCCGTTGGGCCGGGGTGACTGCGCCCGTGGACAGCAAGCCAGGCGCCCAAATCATTCAAGAGGTGGCCGACGACTGGCTGGACCCCGATCGGCCAGGCGACCACAACCAAGCCGTGATGGAGTTGGGGGCGCTGGTGTGCTCACCCAAACACCCGCGCTGCATCGAATGCCCTGCGAGGTCCACTTGCGCCTCCGCGGACAGCCCGGACATGTGGTCTGTGCTGCCGAACAAAACGCCCAAGCGCAAAGCCGCGCGTTGGGAACTTGCATGGCATGTGGCCCACCACGGAAATCAGGTGGTGGCCATCCAACGACCAGACACGGGGGTTTGGGCCACGCTGTGGGCCTTTCCCGAGCAAGCCCCAACCTTCCCCACAGCCCCCAGCCACACGTTGATTCCAGAAGTGGTACATGTGTTGACCCACAAACGCATCCACGCCCGCATGGAGGGGACCGCCATGTCGTCGGCAGAGGCGCTGCATGCTTGGGCCAAGGAAGTGAATGGCGTGGTGATGACCTGGGAGGAATGCGAGGCCAAAGCGTGGCCAAGGTTGGCGACCAAGGTTTGGCCTCAATTGAAGGCCGCCTGCATGGCGCACAACTGAGGCGGAAGAAGTACCTTCGAGGCATGGCTGGCATCAACAAAGTGATCCTCGTAGGCAACCTTGGGCAGAACCCCGAATTGCGCTACACCCCCAACGGCGTGGCAGTATGCTCCATCCGCGTGGCGACATCGGAATCCTACACCGACCGCGCCTCGGGTGAACGCATCACGACCACCGAATGGCACAACGTAGTCCTTTGGCGTGGGCTGGCTGAAACCGCTGGGAAATACCTCAAAACGGGATCCCAAGTGTACCTCGAGGGCAAACTCAAGACCCGCCAATGGCAAGACCAGCAAGGGCAAAACCGCTACACCACGGAAGTCGTGGCCGACGTGATGCAGCTGCTGGGACGTGCCCCAGGCCGCGAGGAAAGCTCCCCTCAAGCAACCGCACCGGCCGCCACAGCATCAGCGACAACCCAGCCTGCACAGCCTGCACAGGCCGTGCAACAAGCTGCCGCAAGTCCAAGTGCAGCTCCAGGCACCGCCGACGACCTCCCGTTCTGAATCGAGTCCTCTGAATGGAGACTGAACATTGGCTGAGCACTTGGGCTGAACATGGATGGTCGATGTTGACTGTGCTTGTGCTGCTCGTGATGTCTGCCCTTGTGTCCGGATCCGAGGTCGCGTTTTTCAATTTGTCACCGCGCGCGCTGCACGACCTTGAGCAAGAAGACAACCCCAGGGCCCAAAACGTACTCGCCCTCATGCGTTCACCCAACAATGTGGACGGGCCGCGAAACCTGCTGGGCACGATTTTGGTCATCAACAACCTAGTCAACGTCTCCATTGTCCTGATCGCCACGGTGTTGGCTGAACAGTTGTTTCCGAGCGACGCCATGCCTCTTTGGCTTGGCACCTTGATTCACGTGGTGGGAGTCACGTTCCTGTTGGTGCTCTTTGGGGAGGTCATCCCCAAGATTTACGCCACGTCCTTTGGGGTGGATTTGGCCAAACTCATGGCCGCCCCTCTCTTGCTCTCGCAACGCGTCCTTCGCCCCGTCTGGAAACCCCTTGTAGGTATGGGTCGCTGGATGGACGACAAACTCGCCAACCCCACCGCCGACATCAGCGTAGAAGACCTAGAGCAGGCGCTTGAATTGACCGACAATGCGGAGCGTTCTGA
>DKNS01000046.1 GCA_002469765.1 Flavobacteriales bacterium UBA7382
CGCTTGGTCACCTCCATCCACTTGGCCCTGTCCTTCTTGCTGACTTTGGCGTACCCAAACCCCGGCAAATCCACCAAGTACCACGTCCCGTCGACGTCGAAGTGGTTGATCAGCTGCGTCTTGCCTGGGGTGCCAGACGTTTTGGCCAAACTCGAGCGCCCCACCAACATGTTGAGCAGGGAACTCTTTCCAACGTTAGATCGACCGATGAATGCGTACTCCGGTCTGTCAGGCTTGGGGCATTCTGAAGGCTGCGCGCTGCTCTTGACAAAGGTCGCCTCCTTGGTGTCCCACCCAGTCTCTTGGTCAGACATGCTCAAGAAATGCCTCGCGCCGCGTACCAGTCGGCAAGGATGGCATTGAAGGTGTCGGGGTGCTCCATCATGGGGGCATGCCCGCACTCGTCAATCCAAAACAGGTCTGCATTTGGGAAGCCCGCCAAGAAGTCCTCCGCGACCGCAGGCGGGGTGATGATGTCGTTCTTCCCCCAAATCAAACACACCGGCACATTCATGCTGGGCAGGTCCTTCGCCATGTTGTGGCGAATGGCCGACTTCGCGATGCTCAAAATGCGGAGCACCTTGTTCCGGTCATTGACCGCCTCAAAACACTCTTCCACCAATTCGGGAGTCGCGTGCTTGGGGTCGTGGAAGGTCACCGCCACTTTCTCTTTGATGTAGCTCTTGTCCTCTCGGCGTGGGAAGCTGGAACCAAAGGCGTTTTCGTACAGTCCACTGCTCGCCGTCAACGTCAACGAAGCAACGCGGTCGAGGTGGTCCCGGGTGTAAATCAACCCCACGTGACCTCCCAAACTGTTGCCCAGCAAGTGAACTTTCTTCAGACCCAACTCATCTAGAAATCCGGCGATGTGCTTGGCCATGTTCTTGGCGTTGGTCTCGAGCATGGGCAGCTCGTATATCGGCAACATCGGGGTGATGACCCTGAAATGCTTGCTGAAATGCGCCCGCACCTCGGCGAAGTTGCTCAACGCCCCAAACAAGCCGTGAAGCAACACCAACGGCGTGCCTTCACCTTGCTCAACGTAGCGGTAAGGACCGGCCTCAAGAATGTTTGAATCCATGGGGACAAAAATGCATCACGCAAGCACCCCACTTCCCAAAGCCCCAGCGCGCCATTCACGTCGCGTTGTTCACATCGGCTGTTGACAACGTGTGAATAGCGTATTCCCTCCACTTCCTCCCACATTCTGAACCCCATGCCATTCCTGGACTTTTTCCAGACCAATGGCAAAACTTTATCCACAAAGTGGGAGAAAGTGTCAATGAGTGGGAGAAAGTGGGAGATTGAGCGTACTTTTGATTGACGGAAATGCAACCATGCTCAACCTGCTCGGAGAACACCCCTGTCGCATCGACGCCAAAGGCCGTCTGATGTTCCCTGCCAAACTGCGAAAGCAGCTTGACGGCGTGATTCATCATGGCCTGGTGGTGAACCGCGACATTTTCGAGGGTTGCTTGGTGCTCTACCCCAAACCTGAGTGGGACAAAGTCAACGACGAGATGGCGCGCTTGAGCCGGTACAACCGCAAGCACCAGCTGTTTCAACGGAAGTTCATGAAAGGCGCCACGCATGTGGACGTCGACGGAGCTGGACGCATCAACCTGCCCGCCGCCCTTTTGGAATACGCTGGGATTGATCCCAAGAACGCCAAGGAGGTGATCGTGTCTGGCTTGGGCGAGAAGGTGGAAATCTGGAACCAAGAGGCGCACAAGAAGCAAGTGATTCAAGACGAGGACGACCTCGACTTTGGGAATTTGGCTGAAGATGTGCGCAAAGACCTCGAAGGCAGCGACTCAGAATGAACCAGGCCTACCACGTCCCCGTCATGCTGAACGCCTCCCTTGAGGCTCTCAACCTTGGCAGCGGCGACGGGGTGCAAGGAGGTTGCTGGATGGACGCCACATTTGGCGGTGGAGGCCACAGCCAAGCCATGTTGGATGCGGCAGGGCCGAACGCGCGCTTGTTTGGGTTCGACCAAGATCCCGACGCGCATGCCAACGCCTTCGACGACCCGCGCTTCACGCTGATCGCGGCGAACTTCAGGTTTGCCCCCCAGTTCCTGCGCGCTCACAAGGGCCTGCCCTTGACAGGCTTGCTTGCTGATTTGGGGGTAAGCTCCCACCAATTTGACACCCCCGAGCGGGGGTTTTCACTGCGTCACGACGGCCCCTTGGACATGCGCATGAACACCTCCTCTGGCGAGCCTGCCAGCGCATGGTTGGCCCGGGCAGACGTGGGAGAATTGACCCAAGTTCTTCGGCGCTACGGGGAGGTGACGCGACCCGACCGCTTGGCTCGCCGCATTGTGGAGGCGCGCGAGACCCAACCCCTCACCACGACCCACGATTTGATTCGGGTGCTGTCTCCAACCGCCCCCCGCGGCAAAGAGAACAAGCATTACGCGCGCATTTTCCAGGCCATCCGAATCCACCTCAACGACGAGCTGGGCGCCTTGGAAGACTTGCTGACGAACGCCATTGGCATGCTTGCGCCCGGCGCACGTCTGGCCATCATGAGTTACCACAGCCTCGAAGACCGTTTGGTCAAGCACTTCATGCGCTCTGGCAACTTCGACGACGACGTTAAGCGTGACATGAAAGGCCAAGTACTTGCGCCCTTCAAGCCGCTGGTGCGCAAGGCCATTGTGGCAAACGACGAAGAAATGGCGTGCAACCCGCGCGCGCGGAGCGCACGCCTTCGCGTGGCAGAACGAACCGAATGGATGCCATGAAATTCTTCGACCGATTCCGCCGCACCCCGAAGGAGGCCGCCAAAGGCAACCGCACCTTGAGCGCTTCTGAGTTGCTCGCACGCGAAGCCAAGGCGGAAGCGGAGGCCGCGAAGGCCACGACCGCACGCAAACCGTCTGGACCCAACCGCCTGCGCACCTCGGAGGAATTCAGGACTGAACAGCGCGAGAAAAAGAAGCAGCGGCAGCGGCAAAACCAAATTGGAAGCGTCCTCAGAGAGGTGCTCAGTGGCGAAGTGTTGGCGCGGGAAGCCTTGGTGCGTCAAGTGCCATTCATGCTCTATCTCTGCCTGCTCACCATCCTGTACCTCGGCCTCGGCTACCAAGCAGAACGCATCCTCCGCGAGAAGCAGCACGTGACCGAACAACTCGAGGAAGCCGTCGCCGAGGAAAAAACCTTGCGCTCCGACTTCGAGTCCCAACTCCAACAGAGCCGCCTGGCCACGTCCACCGCCGAGCTCGGGTTGGAACAACCCACCGCCCCTCCCACCCTGTTGCGCGCTGACAATGAGTAAGATGCCCAACAGCGGACGCATTTGGCTCGTGTTTGTGGGCTTGACCTTCGTGGGAATGGGGGTCTTTGGCCGCATTGTGTACATCCAAACGGTGGAGCACGACAAGTGGCAGGCCAGAGGGGAGCAATTCTCGACCAGCGTGCGCACCATTGAGCCTGCGCGAGGCCAAATTCTGGCCGACGACGGCAGCCTCCTCGCCACCAGCGTTCCGGTTTACGATCTTAGGTGGGACTCCAAATGCGAAGGCATGCGCTGGGACGACTACCACAACACGGTGGACAC
Source organism: Flavobacteriales bacterium UBA7382 (assembly GCA_002469765.1). GTDB lineage: Bacteria > Bacteroidota > Bacteroidia > Flavobacteriales_D > Sanyastnellaceae > UBA11663. The sequence continues at coordinate 3,568 of DKNS01000046.1, forward strand.
CCTGTGTCAGTTGCTCGGCAAGGCCACCGACAAATCCAGCGGGGGCATCCGGCGCAAATTCGACAACGCCCGGCAACGCGGACACCGTGGGGCCCTCATCGCCAGAAACATCCCGTTCACCGCGTACAAGGAATTGCGCGAGCTCCCGTTTGTCCAATTGGGTCGGTACAAGAGCGGCTTGGTGTTCGAGCGGCGCGAAAACCGGCGGCGCCCCTTCGGCAAACTCGCCGCACGAACCGTGGGCATCGATCGCGAGCAGCAACGGGTAGGCATTGAGCGTGCCTGGAACGAAGAGCTCTCCGGCGTGGAAGGCCAACAACTGTCACGCAAGGTGGCCGGCAACCAATGGATGCCCGTCACGGACGACTACCTCGTGGATCCGGTCGAAGGGTTGGACGTGGTCACGACCCTAAACTTGCATCTGCAGGATGTGGCCACCACCGCGCTTGAGCGGCAGCTCCGCAAACACGACGCTGCATGGGGCACCGTCATCGTGTGCGAAGTCCAAACCGGACACATCCAAGCCATCTCCAACCTCTCCCGCCACGAATCTGACAACGGAACAGTCGAATACTGGGAGGACTTCAACCACGCCATCGGCACCGCGGTGGAACCAGGATCCACCTTCAAACTGGCCACCCTCTTGGCCTGCATGGAGGAGGGCATGCTGCCGACAGATTCCGTGGACACCCAAAAGGGTGAAATCCACTTCCACGGGAAGCGCATGCGGGACAGCAACCACAAGGACGGCGGACACGGAGAAATTGACCTGTTGAAAGCCTTTGAAGTGAGCTCCAACATTGGCTCAGCGCTGGCGGTGAAGCAAACCTTCGAGGACAAGCCCTCCGCGTTCACCCAGCAACTTGAGAGGCTCGGTGTGACCACCAAGACCGGCATCCGCTACGTGGGCGAAGCCAAGCCCAAGGTCAAGACCAACCCCAAAGCCCGGGATTGGACTGGCATCACCTTGACCCAAATGGCCATCGGCTACGAGCTGACGCAGACACCCTTGCAAACCCTGACGCTTTACAACGCCATCGCCAACAACGGCAAGATGATGCGGCCACAACTCGTGCAAGCTTTGCAAATCGGGGGGGAGACGGTGAAGACTTACGAGCCCTTTGTGTTGAATCCCCAAGTCTGCAGCTCATCCACCCTCGCTGCATGCAAGCAGATGATGGAAGCCGTGTGTGAGGAGGGCGGCGAGGGCACCGCCAAGCGCCAATTCAAGGGCCGGCCCTACACCGTCGCTGGCAAAACGGGCACCGCGCGGATCGCAACTGGAAATGGGTACGCCGAAGGCCGCTACCGCGCCTCGTTTGCAGGGTTCTTCCCCGCCGACGCGCCGCGCTATTCATGTGTGGTTGTCATCGCAGATACCAAAAGCGGGCGATACTACGGAAGCACCATCGCCGCCCCTGTGTTCCGCGATGTGGCCGACTTGATTTACGCAACAGACCCCGCGTTCCACACGTTGGACAACCGCGATTTGGCAGAAGTGAAATCGATGCCTGCAGCAAAAGACGGCGCAAGGCATGCACTGGCCGATGTCTACCACGCCATAGGCATGACACACACCGGGGAAACCACCGCCGATTGGGTGAACGTGACGACAGGCGAGCAATCCGCTGAGCTAAGGGCCATCGAATTCCCTGAATCGGGCATCCCTGACGTCCGCGGCATGGGCTTGCGCGACGCCCTGTACCTGCTCGAGAATGCGGGATTGAACGTGACATACAACGGCGTCGGTACCGTCAAGTCGCAGTCCATCGCCCCAGGCACACAACTGCGACCCGAAGTCACCACCATCCAACTACGCCTCTCGTGAAATTGCTCTCCGACCTTCTCTACGACGCTCGCATCCTGGAGGTGCGAGGCACCACCCATGTCGCAGTGGAACACATTGCACTGGATTCCAGAAAAGTGCAACCGCTTGGCTTGTTCGTCGCCGTGCCAGGCGCCACGGTGGATGGGCACAACTACATCGACACAGCCATCGCGTCAGGATCCACATGTGTGGTTTGTGAACGGATGCCGGAGAACACACCCGACCATGTCACGGTGGTTCAAGTGAAGTCCAGCGCGGCTGCCCTTGGCCACATTGCATCTGCGTTTCACGACCATCCTTCCCGTGAGATGAAAGTGGTGGCCGTCACCGGCACCAACGGAAAAACGACAACAGTCAGTTTGCTGCACCAACTGTTCCGGCTCTTGGACCGCAAAGCCGGCATGCTGGGCACCGTGGAAAACCGAATCGTAGACCGCACGGTTTCCGCAACCCACACCACCCCAGACGCCCTCAGCCTGCAAGCTTTGTTGCGTGACATGGCCGACGAAGGATGCACCCACGTGTTCATGGAGGCAAGCTCCCACGCCATTGCGCAAGAGCGCATCGCAGGCACAGCCTTCACCGGAGCAGTGTTCACGAACATTTCGCACGACCATCTTGACTACCACGGCGACTTCAACGGATACATCCAAGCGAAGAAACAGCTGTTTGATCGGCTGCCTGCCTCGGCATTTGCGTTGGTCAATGCCGACGACACCCACGCCGAGGACATGGTCGCCGACACAAAGGCCAAAGTGGTGACCATGGCCATTCAAGGGGTCTCAGACGAGCGAGCAAGGCTCGTGGAAAACCAAATCACAGGTCTCGTTCTTCACCTCGACGGCCAGGAGCTTTACTCTCAACTCGTGGGCGGGTTCAACGCAAGCAACTTGTTGGCGGTCTACGTCGTCGCCAAACAACTCGGCACCGACCCCATTCAATCGTTGACCCAAATGTCCCTCCTCCAACCTCCCGCCGGACGTTTCGAGAGGGTGCCTGCCCGAGATGGCATCACCGCAATTGTCGATTACGCCCACACCCCTGACGCGCTGGACAACGTGCTTCGCACCATCGCCCATGTCCGCAGCGGAGGCGAGAAAGTCATCACCGTTGTCGGCTGCGGTGGCGACAGGGACACCGCCAAGCGACCCGTGATGGCATTGAGCGCCGTGAAAGGCTCTGACCGAGTCATCTTGACAAGCGACAACCCTCGGAGCGAGGACCCCAGTGCCATCCTGCGCGACATGGAGGCGGGACTTGACCCCGTTGACCGACGGAAATGTCTCAGCATCGTGGATCGCCGCGAGGCCATTCGCACTGCAGCCGCCTTGGCAGAACCTGGAGACGTGGTGCTTGTCGCAGGCAAAGGACACGAAACCTACCAGGAAATCGGTGGCGAGCGGCAACCCTTTGACGACCGCGAAGAATTGAAATCTGCATTCCAACCTACCGCCTGAGCCACCACCATGCTGTACCACCTTTTCACAACCCTCCGCGAACTCTACGATTTGCCAGGCGCTGGCCTGTTCAGCTTCGTCTCGTTCCGAGCGGCCATGAGCTTGCTCACGTCCCTGGTGGTGGGCATCGCGTTTGGGAAGCGCATCATCGAATGGCTGCAATTGAAACAAGTCGGTGAAATTGTGCGTGACTTGGGGCTTGAAGGCCAGATGAACAAGCAAGGCACCCCCACCATGGGTGGCCTGATCATCTTGGGTGCCATCCTCTTGCCCACCTTGTTGTTCGCTGACCTGACAAACGTCTACACTCAACTGATGGTGTTGAGCACCGTTTGGCTCGGGGCCATTGGTTTCGTGGACGACTACATCAAAGTCTTCAAGAAGAACAAAGAAGGCCTGGCAGGACGCTTCAAAGTCATCGGGCAAGTCGGCATGGGCCTCATCCTGGGTGCGGCGATGATTTGGCACCCCGACATCGCCATCAAGGAAATGGCCACCGACGGGACATGGACCACCGTGCGCTCCACAGCCACGACCATCCCCTTCATCAAGGACAACCACTTCGACTACGCATGGCTCTTGTCTTGGGCCATCGACGACGCCGCACAGTACGCTTGGCTGGTGTTCATTCCCTTGGTCATTGTGGTGGTGACAGCTGTCAGCAACGGGGCCAACCTGACCGACGGCATCGACGGTCTCGCCACAGGCACCAGCGCCATCGTAGGCATGGCCTTGGCGGTGCTGGCCTACGTCAGCTCCAACACGGTCATCGCCGATTATTTGAGCATCATGTACATCCCCGGCTCAGAAGAGCTCGTGGTGTTCATCGCAGCCTTCGTGGGGGCTTGCGTGGCCTTCCTGTGGTACAACGCCTTCCCTGCCCAAGTCTTCATGGGCGACACCGGGTCATTGGCCTTGGGAGGCATCATCGCAACGTTTGCAATCGCCATCCGCAAGGAGCTACTCATCCCTGTGCTCTGCGGCATTTTCCTCATTGAAAACCTCAGCGTCGTCATCCAAGTCGCTTGGTTCCGTCACACCAAAAGGAAATACGGCGAAGGCCGCAGGGTCTTCCTGATGGCACCACTGCACCACCACTTCCAGAAACAAAACATGCCGGAATCCAAGATCACGGCGCGTTTCTGGATCGTCGGAATTCTGTTGGCAGTTGTCACCATCGTCACCCTCAAGGTCCGTTGACCCTATTCCCATGAATCTCACAGACCCCATCCTGATTTTAGGCGCCGGCGAAAGCGGCGTGGGTTGCGCCCTGTTGGCGAAGTCCGTGGGTGCACACGCGTACGTAAGCGAAGCTGGGAAAGGTCGCGGTCCAGGCCCGGCTGAATTGGAGGCCAATGGCATCGCCCACGAACTCGGAGGGCACCGTCCGGAAACATGGATGGACACCAGCGTGGTGGTGAAAAGCCCGGGCATCCCGGACGACGCCCCTGTCGTGGACATCTGCCGCGCGCAGGGACGAGAAATCATCAGCGACATCGAATACGCCAGCCGCATGTTCGTGGCTCAAGGCCACTCCACTCCCGTGGTGGCCGTCACAGGGGCCAACGGCAAAACGACGACAACCTCCATGATTGACCACGTCTTGCGCCACGAAGGGTGGGACGTGGATTGCGTAGGCAACATCGGCACCAGCTGGTCTCGCCGCTTGGCCGAGCGGCAAGAGGCTGGGGGGGGGGCGGCGCAAGCCACCGTCATCGAGGTCAGCAGCTTCCAGCTCGACGGAACCTCGACGTTTCGTCCAGATGTGGCGGTCCTGCTCAACATCACCCCAGACCACTTGGACCGTTACGGGAACGACATGGGGTCGTACGCTGCCTCGAAGTGGCGCATCACTCAAGCCCAACTTGCGGGCGATCACCTCATTTACAACGCGGACTGCGACTGGACATGTCGCATGCTCCTCAACCGCGGCACAGCCGCCCAACTCCACCCTCTGTCCGCAGAGCGCACCTTAGACGAGGTCGCTCGCGAAGGCCGGGGTGGCGGTTTAGATCCCCAAGACCCTAGAAAATTCAAACTCCAACATCTCAACTCATTCACCATGACCATTCAAAAATTGGCCGTGCAAGGGAAGCACAACCTCTTCAACTCCATGGCCGCCGGCATGACAGGACGCATTTTGGACCTCCGCAAGGACGGCATCCGAGAAAGCCTCCAAAGCTTCGAAGGCGTCGAGCATCGCCTCGAGTACGTCTCTGAGGTGAACGGCATCACGTTCATCAACGACTCCAAAGCCACCAACGTCAACAGCGTATGGTACGCCCTTGAGTGCGCCACGTCGCCTGTGATTTGGATTGCTGGCGGCATCGACAAAGGCAACGACTACAGCACCTTGGTGCCGTTGGTCCGAGACAAAGTGAAGCACATGATCTGCATGGGCAGCAACAACAAGCCCTTGCACGATGCGTTCGAAGGCTTGGTGGAAAGCACCCACGACGTGGGCTCGGCCGAGGAGGCTGTGGCCTTGGCTTATCACCTTGGTATGACCGGTGACCAGGCGCTGTTGTCCCCAGCTTGCGCCAGCTTCGACTTGTTTGGCAGCTACGAGCAACGTGGTCGTGCCTTCAAAAACGCCGTTCGCGCCCTCTGAGCCAAGCCGATGAACGAACTCATCGCAGGGATCCGTCAACGGCTGGAGGGCGATCGCGTGCTCTGGGGCATCGCCCTGGTGCTCACCATGGCCTCGTTGGTCACGGTGTACAGCGCCATCAGCACGCTCGCGTACAAAGCCGACGGCAACAGCGCCAAATTCCTGTTCAAGCAGGTGGGCTTGTTGTCCTTGGGATGGCTCGTCATGTTCGGTGTGCACCGCATCCATTTCAAATACTTCAGCAAACTCGCCAACCTGGTCATGGTGCTGGCGGTGGCCGCGCTGGTGTTCACGTTGCTCTTTGGCACGGACATCAACGAGGCGCGGCGCTGGATCAAGAT
>DKNS01000056.1 GCA_002469765.1 Flavobacteriales bacterium UBA7382
AATCACATTGTCCTTGCCGGACCCTGAATGAAAGAGGGTTCCGTTGACGAACATCTTCATAAAACCTGACGCAGCGTCCTTGGTGAACGCCCAGTGCATCCATTGGCCTTCGTATTGGAATTCGCTCGCAGCCTGGTCGATTCGGTCGTAGCCTCCGGCAAAACCAGCATCCCAATACATGCGGCCGTTGCTCCAGGGCGCATGCACATTGAGCTCGCGTTGGTTGAGCGTGTTGAGTCCTTCAAACAAGGTTGTGTTGGCCGGCAGCACCGCTGCATCTCCTCGGATCCAGCACTCCAGCGTGACCGTGGTGTCTAAGTCAATCAGGGCTGCCGGATTCAATTCCATGCGGTCGTTCCCGTCCATTTCCACCCATTGGGCTGCGCCTGCTGCCCCAGGCTGGCATGTTTGAGCCAGGCTGTCTGCACCAACGTGACCAAGCCATTCCAAAGCACTCCCCGTGGGACCATCCACCCCATCCAACACCAATTCCAACACCAGGTTGCCGGTCTCAGGTCGCACCCAAGGCTGATTGAAATCGAGGTGCCATTCGCCCATGAAGTCGGCCACAGAAGCCGGCCCATCCACGAGCGTAGCCCATCCTGAGGTCAACATGCCGTCCAGGGCATTGGTGTCTGTCCAACGGGCCCGCAACGTCAACCGCTCCACAGAGGAAGCGTTCAATTGTCCTGCTCGCGGCAGCGCCCAGCGCCATGCTGAATCTCCCACAGCCCAGCCCAAGCTGTCCAACTCCGAGGCGTGCCACATCCATTGGTGGCGAACACCTTCATCTCCTTCGGCCGTGACAAGCTCAGCCTGAGGAACGCCCGCAATTGAACTCCACGTGATTGGTGCATTTTCCCAGGTGTGCAGCACTTCTTCCAACCCGTGAAGCACCGTGTCGTGGGGCACCCCGCCTTCTGGGTTGAGGATGAGGTCGGTCAATTCAAAATCCGCGTCGTTGACCAAGTACTTGGGGTGGGTCAGCAACGTGCTGTCGAGCTCCCCTGTGTGGTCGAACAGATAGTTGTATGTCAAGTAATCCCACTCCCCGCAGGGGAATCCAAGGTTGCCTGCCGTCCCGTTTTCAAAACACTTCAAACGATGGTACATCAGGATTTTCCGATAGGTCGTGTCCCCTGAAGGAAACTCAAACCACCTCCGACCCGGACTGTCGTAAGCTGTGGCAGGATTGTCCTGGGCTTCCCAGGTGTACGTTTGGACCCACGTGGTGTCCCCAGGGTCTGCCGCGGCTGTTGTGGAGATCACAAAGGCGACGGCGACCAGAAGCAGGCGGTTGGTCATGGTCATTTGAATCGGATTTGGAGGTGAAAATTAACACCTTGGCCCTCTCGTTCAAACAGCCGTTACCCTCACCCTCTTCAACGGCGACCTGGGTACGACTCCAACGCCGCGCGGAGACACTCCACGGCGCGCTGGATCAAAGGCAAGTCCAAGACGTACGCGATGCGCACCTGACGGGTTCCTGCGCCAGGGGTGGCGTAAAAACCCGTGGCTGGCGCCATCATGACGGTGTCACCGTCAAGGTCAAAATGCTCCAACATCCACTGGCAGAATGCGTCGGCGTTGTCGATGGGCAATTCACACACGGCGTAGAAGGCCCCTCCCGGGTTGGGCACGGTCACCCCAGTGATTTGCCTAAGTCCCTTGACAAGGGAATCCCTGCGGGCCACGTACCGGCTTCGAACCTCTTCAAAATAGGCCTCTGATGTCTCCAGCGCAGCTTCGGAAGCAATCTGGGCCAACGTGGGGGGAGAAAGACGGGCCATGGCAAACTTCATGGCTGCCTTGCGCACCGCTTTGTTCTTGGTCACCATGGCGCCAATGCGCGCGCCACACATGCTGTAACGTTTCGACACGCTGTCGACAAGCACCACGTGCTGCTCCAAACCAGGCAACTGGAGCACCGACATGGGCTGGGCCCCGTCGTAGCAAAATTCACGGTACACCTCGTCGGCAAAGAGGTACAGGTCGTGGTCGCGCACCAAATGCGCCAGAGCATCCAACGATTCAGGGGCGTAGACTGTCCCAGTAGGATTGCCTGGGTTGCACAACAAAATGGCCTTGGTCTTGTCATTGATGTTGGCGACGAAATCTGAAATGGGCGGAAGGGCAAAGCCGTCCTCGATGCGTGCAGTTACAGGCACAATTTCCACCCCAGCCATCTGGGCAAATCCGTTGTAGTTGGCGTAGAATGGCTCCGGCACGATGACTTGATCACCTGGATCGAGGCACGACATGAACGCAAACACCAAAGCTTCCGACCCTCCTGTTGTGATCAATATGTCGTCGGCCTCCACAGCCAAACCCGCCCCTTGGTAGTAAGTCGCAAGTCCAGCGCGGTACGACGCAAATCCCTCGCTGGGGCTGTATTCGATCACCGTCCGGGTGTCCTGACGAACCGCATCCAGCGCAGCCTGAGGGGTCTCGATGTCTGGCTGTCCGATGTTCAAGTGAATCACCCGCTTCCCAGCCTCTTTGGCCGCTGTGGCAAATGGGGCGAGTTTTCGAATGGGGCTGTCGGGCATGGACTGCCCTTTTTGGCTAATGCTTGGCATGGTTCCATCAATTGCGCGGCGAAGATAGGACCAGTGCCATGGTGCGGTGTGGCCCAACATCCGGCAACTCGTACACCTCGTTCATGAAGTCAAATCCCAGGCGCTCATAAAACCCAAATGCCACTTCTCGCGCGTCGCACCACAATACGGTTTTTCCACGCCTCAAAACTTCGTCGGAGGCACCGGCGATGAGTGCAGCGCCCGCCCCCAAGCCTCGAACCTCGGGCAAGGTGCCCATCACGCGCAACCGAAGGGCTTCATGGTCTTCCCAAGGTACTTTACAGCGAATGCACGGCTGGTCAAATAGAGAGCACACCCCGACGAGCACACCGGCGTGCCGCTTCAAAGACACCCCCCAAGGCTCATCATCCTGGGCGAACACACCGAGGTGGGTGGCGTGGTCTGTCTCGTCTAAGTCGATCACGCATTGTTGGGCAGAGGGTTTGTGCGGCCAAAGCACCCGATGCCGCAACTCACGTGTCTCCTCCGGCCTCAACACACGCACCTCAAAATCCGTGAGATGTGGCCCCCTCACGACTTGAACGCTTTTTCCCAATCGCGTCGGTCCCGTTTGGTTGGGCGGCCGATTCCTTTGGGCCGGTCCTGTTGAGCCAACCGAATCATTTCCAGCTTTTCGAGCTCCTCCTGCGTGGTGACATCCTGCATGTGCTCGGCCACCAGGGCAGCGCCCACACGGCTCCGAGGAAAGGAAAGCACTTTGTACTGAAAATGAACCGCCCCTTTTCTCACCTCGACCACTTCGCCGACCCTCATTTCTCGGGCGGGCTTGACGACTTTGTCGGCCACCGACACCTTGCCTTCACGGCAATGCTGGCTCGCCACGGAACGGGTCTTAAAGACCCGAATCGCCCACAGAAATTTGTCGACCCTCATGCGATGGGAATGTGAAGCGTTTTCAGCGCATCGACAATTTGCTTGCCGTCGGCCTGCTTGGTGAATTCATAGACTTCAAGATCCTCCACCCCTTTCTTCCCCAAATCCACCCGCAAGGTCAAAATGAAACTGCGCGCGCGGACGGTGTTTCGTTGAGACCAACTCGAGTAGGTGGTGACGTCTCGGTGCTCTTGAAGATGAGCGCCCAAAATTTTATCCTTCGCCCAATGGTCGCGACGCAAGGGGAACTGGCCCAACCGCTTGACCACGGACAAGCCTCGGGAAGTCACGCTGACTGTGGTTTCCAGAAACAACAACGCCACACCAGCTAACACACCGATGGGGAGGGAAACCAAGTGGAAATGCGAGCCAAACAAAGCCGCAAAGAAGAGCATCCCCGAGAACGGCAAGCTTTCATATTGTCTGCCCAAATCCAAATGCGTCACCCCACGAAGGTAACCCCAGGGCATGGCTCACAGCTCTACGATCAGGCCAATCGCTGGCAAGATCGCCCCGGCATTCGCTGTGATGTATCGAGGATCGTACGACCCAGGCGCGACTGAGGATGGGACAGGGGCGCCCGTTTCCGGGTTGCGTTGGACGTCGAGTTGCGCTTGCTGGGGAGGGGTGGCTCCTGTCAAATTCTGGATGTCCATGAACACGTCCAGCGACCAGGTGTCGAAGAACCACTTGCGGTCCAACCGAACGTCGACTTGATGAAAGTTGCCGTTGCGGGATCCGTTGAGCTGTGCGTAGTCCAACAGTGGCCCATTGAAGGCTTCCCAATTGGCGATGAGCAAACTTTGGTCCACGTCATAGGGCGTGAAGGGCAAACCGCCGCTGTACAGGATACGTGCACCCAGCTCCCATCCACTGTCCCACTTCTTGCCGCCCGTAAAGCTGACGATGTGGCGGTTGTCCCAGGCGCTGGGCGTCCAGCCCAGCGAGACCAAATCCTCTCCTGGATTGATGTATTCGCTGCGCACAAGCGTGTAGGCGAGAAGGCCATAATAGCCCTTGTACAGCCGTTGTTGCAGCAGGACTTCCATGCCATACGCTCGGCCCTCTGCGTCGAAGCTCACTTGCTCGTTGCCAACGACCCCAAAATCCGCCCCAAGGTTGGCCAGCGCAATGCCCGAGATGGCACTGGCCGGCGACCCAACATAGCCCTTGTAAAAACCCTCGAGCGACACCGCGGCATTGCGGCTTGCCAATTCGCGTTTGATGCCCATGACCAACTGTCGGTTGGTCGTGTACGTTAACCCCGAATGCCAATTGACCAACGTGGCCGCTTCGGAGTCGACTGATGCTGCGTAGCCCAACACCGTATAAGCCGGCAATTGGTGGTACATCCCCGCGTTGGCGTTCCACGTCCAACCCGGCGCAAAACTCCAACTTGCGGAAGCCCGTGGGCTAAGCTGATTCAGTGGGTTGGCGAGGGCCATGTCGTTGTCCGGCATCTCGAGGTCGTCTTGCACAGAAAGCAAGGAGGCCCCGTCAACACGCAACCCACCAGACAACGTCAGCCGGTTGTCCAACATGGCTTTGGACGACTGCACAAAGGCTCCGTATTTCGCCATCTTGAACGCCGAGCTGTAGGTCACCGTTGTGCTGCCCACACCAGGCACAAAGACCACGTTGCTGGTGCTGTTTTTGTATTTCGCATACTCCCCTGAAATCCCTGCGGTCATCTTCCAGCCTGGGGAGAATGTCCGCGCACGCTCCGCCCTGAATTTGTTCTCAATTTCTTGGCTCGCGTAATCCAACGTCCTGTCCAAGGCTTCGTCATTGTCAATGTGCTTGAACGCCGTGTTGTTGAGCATGTTTCTGCTCAACACAAACGTCCACTTGCCATCGTCCTTGTACCGATCCCACTTGACCCCTTGCATGTAATTCCATTGCTCAGAAATGGGCAGCACGTCCAAAATCGCCACTTGGTTGAGGTAGTCTGGGGTCGAGGGGTCGTCCGCCAGTTGAGTATTGAGTTCGAAATCATCCAAGGCCCCCAAACCAAGAAACGTGATGGCATTCTTGTCGTCTGGTCGCCAGACCCACTTGTACTGGTAATCGTTGTAGGTGGGCAAAAACGGCAACCCAATGGCTTGAAACAACAACTGCAGGTAGCTTCTTCGAAGGCTGAAAATCAAGCTGCTGTTGTCGCCTGTTGGCCCTTCAAACGTGACGCCCAAGTCGCTTGTCCCAACCACCGCGTTCGCCGTCCATTGGTCAGTCCGAGGCTCCTTAAACCTGAACTCCAACACGCTGCTAAGTGCGTTGCCACGTGCCGCTGGGAAGGCTCCAGCGTAAAAGTCCACACCTTCTACCAAATCAACGTTGATCATGCCCACGGGTCCTCCACTTGCACCCTGAGTGGCAAAGTGGTTGATGTTGGGGATTTCAATGCCGTCGAGGTAGAACCTGTTCTCGTTGGGCGCCCCGCCCCGGATGACGATGTCGTTTCTGAAACTGGGAATGGCAGCCACGCCAGGCAACGAACGCAAGGCTCGGCTGATGTCCCTCCCACCCCCTGGATTGCGCTTGATTTCGTTCGTGCCAATGCTGCGCACACTCAAGGGGGCCTCCTCCACGGTTCCACGCGACTCCGCCACAACTTCCGCAGCCTCGACCGCCACTGCGGACTCCACCAGCGCCGCGTTCACCACCGCTGGACGTGCAGGCGTGGTCTCCACCTCAAATGCTGTGTAGGTGGCGTACCCCAGAAACGAGACCACCACGTTGTGAACTCCAGGTGCGATGCCGGTCAAGGTGTAGTTGCCGTCGAAATCGGTGGTGGTGCCGGTGGCATTTCCTTGAAGCACCACCGAGGCGAATGGCAGCGCTTCGTTGGTCGTGGAGTCCACCACTTTCCCGAGAATCACACATCCGGTGTCTGGGCGGTCTTGAGACCTTGCATCATTCGCCCAAAAAAGAGCGCAGAATGCATAAAAGGTGACTTGAGCGGCTTTTTTCACGGCTTGGGAAAGTTTCAAAGATGCACCCTACGAACCTCCCGTCCTCCCCTTTTGTTCGCTCAACCCAAGTCCAAATCCAAGGCCTGCCGCAGCTTGTCGAGCTGAGGGTTTTTCTCCACCATCATGTCGTACCTCTCCCGGTCCGACAAGAACGCCTTCTTCTCGTCGGCCGGCGTCTCCTTCATCTCCACCTGCAACTGAAGCCCTGCGTTCTTTAAGGTGGTCTTGAGGTGAACGAGCATCTCCGTTTTCAAATCGTCCACGTGCTCCCGCTGAAGCGGATTGTGCACAGGGAACGTCACCATCAAACCCTGCAGCGTGGGCTGCTCCTGGGTCATGGTCGCCACAACAGAAATCCGATCCTCGTCTCTCAATCTCTGCACAAACGCATCCCAGGCTTTTCGCACCCCAGCTTCGTCCACATCCTCGGACCAAGATTCATCGATCACAGGACCGATGGGCAAGCCATCTTCCTCAGTTTTCTTCGACTTGATGCCACCTCCTGGAATCGACAGGCTTTTTTTGGCCTTTCGCAAGCCGCTGGCCTTGGCTGAACCATCCGGAGCTGGAGCTGGAGCTGGAG